>NZ_MOMD01000033.1:0-99159 GCF_001983015.1 Frankia sp. CcI156 | reverse complement strand
TGCCCAGGTCAGCTGGTACGGCGGTGTCGCCCGGATGCCCTGAGCACTGACCCGCGCGAGCGTTCACGAGGTCGGGTCCGCATGATCGCGCGGTGGTCCCATGCGCGGTGGTCCCATGCGCGGTGGTCCATGCGCGGTGGTCCCATGCGCGGTGGCCACGTTGTGGGGGGCAAGGCACGGTCCAGGGGACCGTGGACCGTGCTCAGGTCCTGCGCATTCACCGGCCGACGTGTCGGACCCGGGTGGGATGGTGGCTTTCGTCGCCGATGACGGTGGTGTAGTCTGTGAACCGAGTACACAGCAATCAAGTATGCGGCGATCAAGTATGCGGCGATCGAGGGCACAGCATTCGTGGCGGGTCGTCGAGGCCCGGTGGATGCCGAGGGGGGAGACGCGCCGTGGTGGAGCCGGAGGCCGAGGGTGGGCTGTTCCCCGTGCCGCGGGGGATCCCAGGGGCGCTGGGGGCGCCGCCGTCGCCCGCCGCGCCGGGGGGCGCGGCGGGCGACGGCACCGGTGCGGGCGACGGGGCCGGTGCGGGCGACGGGGCCGGTGCGGGCGACGGGGCCGGTGCGGGCGACGGGGCCGGTGCGGGCGCCGACGGCCGTACGGCCGCGGAGGTCCTCGACGCGCCACAGCTCTTCGAGCCGGCGGCGTCCTATGAGGTCCGGGATGCCTTCGCCGAACTCGTCCGCCGGGATCTGCTCGGCCCGTGGGGCGGCGAGCGCGAGCAGTTCCACCCCAGGGCGATGGGCCCGCGCGAGCGGTACCTCGTCGGCATGCTCGGGCCGAAGCCGGCTCCGCGCGGTGCCCGGGAGGCCGCCGCCGCGGACGTCGTCGCCGACACGGAGACGGCTGTGCAGGGCGACGCGGACGCCGACCTGCCGGAGATCGCCACCCCGCAGAACCGGGGGCGGATCTGGGCGTCGTCGATGGGACTCTCCTTCGCCGTGCCGGCCGGAACTGACGTGCCGGCCGGAACCGACGTGCCGGCCGGAACCGACGGCACGGATCCGGTCGACGTCCTCGCCGTCACGGCGGCCTGGGGGCATTACACCAAGCGGGAGGTGGAGGACGACGAGGGCCGCAAGCGCAGCGCGTGGACCCGCGAACCGGTGGTCTTCGCGAACCGGGAGATCCGCCTGGACGATCACCTGGGCGCCGGTTCTCGGCGGATGCCGCTCGTCGGCGACGACGAGACCGGGGTCTTCCTCGTCGTCGCCGTCCGCGAGCGCGGTGCCCGTCGCGTCGTCGAGCTGACGCTGGTCAACAGCCAACCGGAGCCGCACTCGTCCGCGGACACGGCGTGGCTGTTCCAGCCGACGCTGTCGGTGACCGCGCTGGACGGCGCGCGCGCCGTCTTCCTGCCCGTCGACGATCCCGCGGACGAGTGGTCCGGCCCCGGTCTCGGTTTCGGCCCCGGCCCCGGCTCCCCCGAGGGCGGCGCGCCGCTCGCCGGCGCGCCGCCCCTCGACGCGGATCACGAGGATCTGCATCTCCAGCTGCTGTACCGGGGGGAGCGTCGCTACGCGACCGGTCGCAATGTCGCGGTGCATCCGCACGTCCGGCCCGGTGAGCGGTGCGCCCACCGGCTGGAGACCACCTGGCTGCCCACCTACGACGTGCCGGCGACGGTCGCGCCCGCCGGGCCCGGCACGCCGCTGGCCGGGGTCGAACTGGCCATGGACACTCTCGCCGTGGCCGGGCCCGCCGCCCTGCGGCGCGGGTTGACGCCCCTCGCCGACGGTTACGCATCCTGGCTCGACGAGCGCGAGGCCGAGGTCGCGGGCCTGCCGGCGCGGCTGCGCCCGGCCGCTCGCACGGCAATCGGCGACGCCCGCCGAGYGGCGGACCGTATCCGGGCCGGTATCGCCCTGCTCACCGACCAGGACCAGCCGCGCCACCGCGAGGCGCTGGCCGCGTTCCAGTTCGCCAACGAGGCGATGGCCGCCCAGCGCCGGCACACGGCGATCGCCCGGCTGCGCGACGAGCAGGGGCTGGACTACGCTGCGGCCGCCGCTGCTGTGCGGGCCCGGGGCGCGGGGGAGGCCTCCTGGCGGCCGTTCCAGCTCGGCTTCGTGCTGCTCAACCTGCCCTCCCTGACCGACCCGGCGCACCCGGAGCGGGCCGCGGACGCCACCGCCGTCGTCGACCTGCTGTTCTTCCCCACCGGCGGCGGCAAGACCGAGGCCTACCTCGGCCTAACCGCCTACACCTTCGCGATCCGCCGCCTACAGGGGACCGTCGGCACCGGCGCCGCGGCCCGCTCCGGCGAGGCCGGGGTCGCCGTCCTCATGCGGTACACGCTGCGGCTGCTCACCGCCCAGCAGTTCCAGCGGGCCGCCACCCTGGTCTGCGCCGCCGAGGTGCAGCGCCGTGCGAACCCGGCGACCTGGGGTGCCACGCCGTTCCGCATCGGTCTGTGGGTCGGCGGCGGGGTGTCCCCGAACCGGTTCGAGGACGCCCGCGACCAGGTCGGCGAGGCGCGCGAGGCCGGCGACGGCAAGCGGGCCAACGTCCTGCAGACCCTGGGCTGCCCGTGGTGCGGCAGCGCGCTCGGGGCCCATACCGACGCCCACGTCGACGAGGACCTCCGCCGGGTGCTGCTGTACTGCCCGAACGGCGAGGGGGCCGACGCCTGCCCGTTCTCCCGGCGGGCGGCGCCCGACGAGGGCCTGCCGGTGCTCACCGTCGACGAGGAGATCTACCGCTACGCCCCGAGCCTGGTCATCGCCACCGTCGACAAACTCGCCCAGCTGCCCTGGCGCGGCGAGGCGGGGATCCTGTTCGGCCGGGTGAGCCGACGCTGTCCCCGGCACGGGTACCGCCACGACGACCTCGACGCCCGCACCGGCTGCGGCGAGCGTCACCACAGCCGCGGCAGGCGGCCCGCCGTGACCAGCGAGCCGGTCGTCCGGCTGCGCCCGCCCGATCTGATCATTCAGGACGAGCTGCATCTGATCTCCGGTGCGCTCGGCACCACCGTCGGCCTGTTCGAGAGCGCGGTCGACGAGCTGTGCACCTGGCCGGTCCCGGCCGGCGCGCTCACCGGCCCGAAGATCGTGGCCTCGACGGCGACCACCAGGCGGGCTCGCGACCAGGTGCTCGGCGTCTTCGGCCGCGGCCTCGCCGTCTTCCCGCCCCAGGTGATCGACGTGACCGATACGTTCTTCTCCCGGCGGGTCCCGGTCACCCCCRCCACCCCGGGCCGGCGCTACCTCGGCGTCTGCGCGCACGGGACGAGGATGAAGTCCGCCGAGATCCGCCTCGCCGAGATCCTGCTCCTCGCCGGCCAGACCCTGTTCGACCGGCACGGCACCCCCGCCGAGCCCTATCTGACCCTCGTCGGCTACTTCAACGCCACTCGCGAGCTCGCCGGCATGCGCCGCTACCTCGACGACGACGTCACCACCCGGGTGCGTACCCACGGCCGGYGCAAGGGGCTCGCCAACCGCATCGTCACCGGTACCGGCATGCTCGCGATCTCGGAGCTGACCTCCCGGGTCTCGTCGGCGGACATCAGCGAGGTGCTGGGCCGCCTGGAGATCCCCTTCGACCCCGAGCTCGACACCTCCGCGCGGCGGGAGGCCGTCGCCGAGAACGTCCGCGCATCGTTCCGGAGCAGGGAGCGGGACCGGCGGGCACCGCACCCMCTCGCCGAGCGCACCCGCGCCCGGAGCAACCAGGACCGGATCCCGGTCGACGTGGTGCTCGCGACTTCGATGCTCCAGGTCGGGGTGGACGTCTCCCGGTTCGGGCTGATGGCCGTGATCGGCCAGCCGAAGAACACCGCCGAGTACATCCAGGCGTCCTCCCGGGTCGGCCGGGACGCCGGCCGCCCGGGTCTTGTCGTCACCCTGTACAACTGGGCCCGGCCGCGGGATCTCGCTCACTACGAGGACTTCGAGTACTACCATGCGACCTTCTACCGGCAGGTGGAGGCGCTGTCCGTGACCCCGTTCACCCGCCGCTCCCTCGACCGGACCGCCACCGGCACGTTCGTCGCCGCCGTCCGGCACGCCGACGAGGCGAACACTCGCAACGTCAACGCCCACGACGTGGACCTCGCCGGCCCGACGGTCAGTGGAGTGATCGACCGGCTGCTGGCCCGCGCCGAGGCCGTCGCCGGGCCGCGCGGCCGGGAGTACCTCGAAGAACGGATCCGGCAGCTGATCGAGAGGTGGGAGCTGACGAGGACGGGCCCGTCCCGCATCGGTTATCGCACGGCCGGGGGACAGCAGCGGGTCACCGGCCTGCTGGAGCCCGCCGGGCACGTCCGCTGGGACGTTCTCACCGTCGCCCAGTCGATGCGGGAGACCGAGCGCGAGATCAACCTGCTGGTGCCCGGCCCCGCCGAGATCTTCACCCCCGCCTACGGCGAGCCGGGCTKGGCGTTCGGCGCGCCGCCGGACGCCGACGGTACCGGTGAGATCGGCAGCGGCGGTGAGATCGGCAGCAGCGAGGTGGACGACAGGGACGAGGTGGACGACGAGGCCGCCCCGGTCGGGGACGAGCTGGGGGAGACGGCCTTCGCGGCGGCACGGGCGGGCCGTCCGGCGCGGTCGGCCCGCGCAGCGCTCCCGGGGAGGGGTATCTGATGGTCACGGCGTTCCACCGGCGGGTCGGCGCGGTCCGGCCCAGCCACCTGATGTTCACCAGCGGTGTCGGCGCGCTCGTCGACCTGCCGAACTTCTCCGCGATCGTCCGCGGCGTTGACGACTGGGACTACCGCAACGTCCCCGAGTACCAGCCGATCGTCGAGCCGCGGTTGCTCGCCGCCGTGCGGCGGCTGTACGACCGGGGCGTCACCGAGCTGCGCCCGGCCCCATGGGCGGAGACCGATGCGGGCGACCGCAGCGGGCAGGGCGCCCGCATCGGCGTGCCCACCGTGCCGTTCCCGAACTGGCTGCGCTGCACCGCCTGCAACGAGCTGGACGTGATCGCCTCCCGCGCGTTCGGGTTCGAGAACCCGTGGCTGACCCGGCCCCAGGACGCCCGCTTCTTCCACGGCACCTGCGGGCGGAAGAAGACCGGCCGCCGGCCGCTCGCGGTGGCGGCCCGTTTCGTGCTCGCCTGCACCGCGGGTCATCTCGACGACTTCCCCTACCCGATGTTCGTGCACCGGGGCGCGCAGTGCGCCAGGGCGAGTCATCCCCGGCTGCGGATGGAGGACCGTGGCGGCAACCTCGGCGCCAACGTCGAGATCCGGTGCGTGAACTGCGACGCCCGGCGCAACATCCGGGAGGCCATGGGTCGTCGCGGTGCGGGGCACCTGCCACGCTGCCGGGGCCGCCATCCCCACCTGGGGACCTTCGCCGATGGCGGGTGCCCGCAGGAGTCCCGCCTGCTCGTCGTCGGCGCCTCCAACCAGTGGTTCGCCCAGACGCTGTCGGTGCTGTCGGTGCCGCGGACTGGCGCCAGCGAGCTGGCGGTCAAGGTCGAACAGCACTGGGAGGTCTTCGAAAAGATCAACAATATGGCGATTCTGGACTTTGCCCGCTCAGCGCCGATCCCGGTGTTCCGTCAGCTGGAGAAGTGGTCGAACGCCGAGATCTGGGCCGCGGTCGAGCGGCATCGCGCCGCGATCGAAACCGGCCCGGCCCCRGGTTCCGACGCCGACGGCGAGCGGGCCTACCCGGATCTGCGCACCCCGGAATGGGAGATCTTCTCCTCCGCCGTCCTCCCGGAACCCACCGACGATTTCGCCCTGCGCCGCGAGCCCGGCGGTGTGCCGGCACCGCTTGCCGGCTGCTACGCCGACGTCGTGYAGGCCGAACGCCTGCGGGAGGTACGGGCGCTGACCGGGTTCACCCGGCTGGACGCGCCCGACCCGGACGACCCCGACCTCGTCATCCGGGCGCCGCTGGCCCGTGGGCCGGCTTCCTGGGTACCGGCGAGCGAGGTCCGCGGCGAGGGCATGTTCCTGCGGGTGCCCGAGGAGATCCTCGGCCCGTGGGCGCGCCGCGTCGCGGACAGTGTCGCGATGCGCGAGCACCGCGACGCCTACAGCCGATTCCGGGTGAACCGCTACTCCGACCGGATCGCCGGGGACTTCGACCCCATGCAGGGCTGGCCCGGGGAGCGCTTCCTCGCCCTGCACACCCTGTCCCACCTGCTTATCCGGACTATCGCGCTGGAGTGCGGCTACAGCTCGGCCAGCCTGAGCGAACGCATCTACGCCGGGGACGACGGCGACCCGCGCGGCGGCATCCTCATCTACACGGCCGTCCCGGACGCGGAGGGCACCCTGGGCGGGCTGGTGTCGCTGGCCGAGCCCGACCAGCTGCTCCGGCTGACCCGCCGGGCCCTCRCCGACGCCCGGCACTGCTCGTCCGATCCGCTGTGCGCCGAGCGGCTGCCGTCGGCGCCCRCCGACTTCCTGCACGGAGCCGCCTGCCACGTCTGCCTGTTCGTGTCCGAGACGACCTGCGAGCGTGGCAACCGCTTCCTCGACCGCCGGTTCGTCGTGCCCCTCGGAGACGAGCCGCAGGACCGCGCCCTCGCCCTGTTCGGCGGGCTGCCGTGAACGGGCTGCCGGTGAAGACCAGCGGCCGGGACACGGCGAGCTCCGCGGCTGTCACGGCCACGGCCACGGCCACGGCCACGGCCGCAGACACGGCCACGGTCACCGCCACCGACATCGCCCGGCTGGCCGGAGTCGGGCGGGCCGCGGTCAGTAACTGGCGGCGCCGGTTCGCCGACTTTCCCGCACCCGTCGGGGGGACGTCGACCAGCCCGCTGTTCGCGCTGGCCTCCGTGGCGGACTGGCTCGCCCGGCATGACCGACCGTTCCAGGTCGAGGCGGCCGACCAGGTGTGGCAGCGGATCCGGGGGGCCGTCGATGATCCACGCCTCGGTGAGGTGACCGGCCATCTCGGGGGTTTCCTCATTTATCGTCAGCGGGATCCCGCGGGCGCCACGGCACTGCTCGGGGAGAGCGACGCGGTGGCGGCCGTATCCCTGGAACCGGCGATCGCCCGCGCCGTGCCGGAGCTTCCCGGTGGTTTCCCCGATACCTGGGAGACCGGGTGGGTGGCGATCGCCCGGGTCGCCGCCGAGGCGGCGGACCGGCACGGCCACGCGGAGCTCTTCGACGCGCTGCGCGCCCGCTACCGCGAGGTCTGCTCCCGGCAGGTGGCGGAGCCTCCGCGGGCGGTCGGGGAGCTGATGGTGACCCTCGCCGGCCTGCGCGGCCGGTCGGGGGCCGCCACGGTGCTCGACCCGGCCTGCGGGATCGGCGGGCTGTTGGAGGCCGCCCGGGCCGCGGGGGCGGGCCGCCTGCTCGGCCAGGATGTCAACCCGACGATGGCGCGGGTGAGCGCCGTCGGACTGCTGCTGCGGGGTGGTGACGCGCGGATCGTCGCGGGCGATTCGCTGCTCGCCGGCACCTTCGCCGGGGAACGGGCCGACGCGGTCCTGTGCGCCCCGCCGTTCGGGCAGCGTTCCTGGGGCTACGACGAGCTGCTCGGCGCGCCGTGGTGGCGCCACGGTGTTCCACCGCGGGGGGAACCCGAGCTGGCCTGGGTGCAGTACTGCCTGGCGCACGCCCGGGACGGCGCGCAGGTGCTGGTCATCATGCCGGCGGCCGCCGCGTCGCGCCGTGCCGGGCGCCGCATCAGGGCGAACCTGCTGCGCGCCGGGGAGTTGCGCGCCGTGCTGGGGCTGCCGCCCGGCCTGTTCCCGGCGGGATCGGCCCCGGATCTGTGGGTGCTCCGCCGCGGGGCCGGCCCCGATGCCGGTGCCGGTTCCGATGCCGGTGCCGGCGGGGCCGGGGCGACGCCCGCTCAGGTGCTGCTGGGCCTGGCGCGCGATGAGATCGCCGTCGTCGAAGCGGCCTGGGCGTTGTTCGTCGCCGCTGGCGGGTTCGGCGGCGACACCGCCGCCCAGGCGGACCAGGTGGCCGACGACGCCGATCTGCCGGCGGGATTCCGGCGGATATGCGTTGCGGACCTCCTCGACGACGAGGTCGACGTGAGCCCGCGACGCTACATCGACCATCCTCCGGAAAGAACCGCTGTCGGTGAATTTCCCGCGGTCGGTGAATTCCCCGCTGTCCGGGAGGATTTCCTGGCGACGGTGGCCTCGTTGTCCTCGGCGGTTCCCCTCCTGACCCCACCGAGGGGATCCGGACCGGCGGACCGGCCGGCTTCGTTGAGCGTCACGTCGAGCGTCACGATCGGTGAGTTGGCAAAAGCCGGATCGTTGACGATCCTGATGGCCCCGTTGCAGACCAGGGCCGGGGTCGGTGACCTGCCGTTGCTCACCGCGGGCGATGTCCGGCATGGGCGGGGCCCGTCGAGCCGGACGGAGGAACTGGCCGGAATGCTCGTTCTCCGGCCCGGCGACGTCGTCTGTGTGACGGCGTCGGGGGAGAGCATGGCCCGAGTCGTCGAGGACGCGGGCGCCGTTCTCGGGCCGCGGGTGGTGCTCCTGCGGGGCGATCCCGACCGGCTCGATCCGTACTTCCTGGCCGGGATCCTGCGGGCGGCAGGCCATCGGGCGCACGGGCGATCCGGTGGTGGCGCGGATGCCCAGGCCGCCGGTCGCTCGGGTGGATCGTCGCCGCGCGCCGACCCGCGGCGGGTCCGGATACCGGTTCTCCCGCTGGCCGAACAGCGTTCCCGGGGGCTCGACTTCCAGCGCCTCACGATGGTCGAGAAGTCGCTGCGCAACGCGGTGGAACTGGCCGAGACCATCGTCCGGCTCGGTCATCTCGGAATCGCCGACGGAAGCCTGCGGGGCGGGGAGACAGGTCCCGGGTAATGACACCCCTGCCCGGTACACAGGTCCGGCCGAAGCCTTCTCCTGGTGACGCTGAAGGCGGCGCGGTGCAGCCCGGATCAGCAACTCGACAATGCCGTGGCCGGCCGACAATGCCGTGGCCGATGCCGTTTCCGGGTGGGGGTAGTGTTCCCGGGGATCGGGCGGGAAGGGACGGGGGCACGGTGGCCGCGYGGTGGATGATCGACAGGCGGTATGAGCTCGAGGCTGTTCCATTGGCCAAGGGCGGAATGGGTGAGGTCTGGGTCGGCCGGGATGTGAAACTCGACCGGGAGATCGCGGTCAAGTTCGTCCGTTTTCCCGACGGCCAGCCCGACCAGGAGCTGATCCGCCGGTTCATCCGGGAGTCCCGCATCACCGCCCGCCTGCTGCATCCGGGGGTGCCGGCGGTGTACGACGCGGGTACCCACGAGGAGCGTCCCTACCTGGTCATGCAGCGGGTGCACGGCCTCAGCGTGGCGGATCTCGTCGCCGAGCAAGGCGCGCTGCCCGTCGGCTGGGCCGCCGCGATTGCCGCCCAGGTGGCCTCGGTGCTCGCGGTGGCGCATCGGGCGTCGCTCGTGCACCGCGACCTCAAACCGGCGAATCTGATGCTGGAGCCGGACGGTACCGTGAAGGTGCTGGACTTCGGGCTTGCCGTTGCGCTCGACCGGACCAACCTGTCGAAGATCACGGTGACCGGCCAGCACCTCGGCAGCCCTGCCTACATGGCGCCCGAGCAGGTGCTTGCCGGCCTGAGCACGCCCGCCACCGACATCTACGCGCTGGGTGCCACGCTGTTCGAGATGTTGACCGGTCAGCGGCTGTTCGCCGGTGCGTCGTCCTACACGGTGATGAACAAGCAGGTCGAGGAGGTCCCGGCGCGGGTGCGGTCGCTGCGCGCCGACGTGCCGCGCGGCCTCGACGAGCTGGTCGCCGCGATGCTGAGCAAGGCACCGGAGGATCGCCCGTGCGGCGTGGAGAAGGTGTACGCGGCGTTGATCGGATCCGTGGTGGACCTCGGCCCGCTTCCCGGGGCCGTCGACGACGCCGTGGACAACCCGGTACGGATGTACGCGGCGGTCGCGGGCCGGGTGGTACCGCGCGGGGCGGCCCGGAACACCGCCGCCTCCACACGGGGATCCGCCGCTGGACCGCCCGGGGAATCCGGTGGCGGGGTCGGGCGGTCCGAGCTTCGTCGTGYCCGGGACGAGGCTCGGACGTTGGCCCGGGCTTCCCGCTACAGCCAGGCCGCCGGTGTGCTGGCGGCGGCGGTGGACCGGGCCGGTCGTGCCCTCGGCCACGACAGCGCGGACGTGCTCGCGCTCCGTCTCGATCTGGCGGACCACCTGTTCGAGGGCGGTGACTTCCGCCGCGCCGTGGACGGCTACCGCACGCTTCTCGTCGATCTCGTCCACCGGGACGCTCCGGACAGCGAGCGGGTTCTGCGCTGCCGTCTGCGGGAGGCGACCTGCCGGGCCCTGATCGGTGAGACCGGCCAGGCGCTCGAACAGCTTCGTGGGCTGCTGGAGGACGAGATCAGGGTGTTCGGTGCGGACGACGCCCAGGTCTTCGAGCTGCGACGGCAGATCGGGCTGTTGCAGCTCGGCGCCGGCCATCGGGCGTCGGCCACCGAGACCCTATCGGCGCTGCTCGCCGATCTGCTCAGGGTCTGGGGGATGGAGCATCCGATGGTGCCCGTCGTCCGGGAGCTGCTGGCCGGTGCCGTCGGTTGATCGACGGCGGAATCGACCGTCACGAGCGTCCCATCCCGTCTGTTGTGAGGTTGTGGCGGGGGACACGCCGGGGCGGGGCGGCACCGTACAGTCGGACGGTGACGAAGCCGGAAAGCCCCGTGGCGTACGATCCCGGTTCCCAGGCTGGTCCCCATCCCGGTCCCCAGGCATCGCCACCGCCCGCTTCGGGCGCCGCACCGGCGGGTCCGTTCGTCCCGGGCGGATTTGTCCCGGGCGAAGTGGTCGTGCACCGGTCGTTCACCACCAAGCGGCTCGTCTTCGTCCGCGCGGGTCACGTGGTCGGCCACGATGAGCGCGGCCTGCGGCTGTGGATCCCGCACGGCTGCCCGATGGCCGTCGAGCTGAGCACGGACGGTCGCGGCCTGCGCGACATGCCGTTCGCCGAATGGATCCGCCAATCTACGGTGCTGGTGACGAGGCCCTGGCCTGGGCCGAACATCCTCATGCTGATCCCGCCGGCGGGCGCACACTCGGTGTGGTGGTTCTGGGACCGGCAGGGGCGGTTCGCCCGTTGGTACATCAATCTCGAGGCACCCGCCGTGGCCTGGCGCTACGACGGACTCGTCGGGGTGGATACGACCGACCACGACCTCGACCTGTGGGTCTGCCCGGACCGGACCTGGCAGTGGAAGGACGAGCACGAGCTCGCGGAACGGCTCGCGTTTCCCGAGCACTACTGGGTCACCGACGCGGCGGCGGTGCGGGCCGAGGGCGAGCGGCTGCTGCGGCTCGTCGAGGCGAGGGCGTTCCCGTTCGACGGCACCTGGTGCGATTTCCAGCCGGACCCGTCCTGGCGCACACCGGATACCCTGCCTCCCGGCTGGGACCGCCCGCGGGCGCCGGGTACGACCGAAACCGGCCCGCGCTGAGGGCGATGTCAACAGCCGGCTACGCCGAGAAGGCCCACCCTGACCAGCGGGCCACCGTCACGATGATTGCCGGCCCGGCGGGCGGGGCAGCCTGGTACTGGTCATATCGGGCGATGAGCAGTTCGACGGCGGGGGCGTGTCCGGGTTCTCCCGCCCGGACGATGCGGGCCTCGCCGTCGGCGCGCGCCCACCACAGCCGCGACCAGTCGTCGTCGTAGGCGTCGACGAGCAGGCTGACCTGAGGATTCTCGGTGATGTTGCGCAGGCGCCGCAGACCCCCGAGCGTGCTCTTCGGTTTGTGATCGACTGCGGTGACGACGCTGGCGGCGCCCGCGTTCACGGCGCCCGCGTTCACGGCGAAGGTGACGGGCACGATGTGTGGACGTCCGTCGCCACCGGCGGTGGCGAGCCGGGCGACCCGCGCCGCGGTGAACCGGGTGCGGGCCTCGACGTCGGTCAGCCGCACGGTCCCACCGTAGGATCCCACCGGATGGAGGCGACCACAGGGGGCGGGACGCGATGCGTCGTCCATGCGCCAGACTGGTCAGATGTCCGCCACCCTCGTCGCGTCCGGCCTCACCGTCACCCGCGGTGGGGCGACCGTCCTCGACGGCGTCTCCCTCACCGTCGCGCCCGGCGACCGTCTCGGCGTGGTGGGGCCCAACGGCGTCGGTAAGTCGACGCTGTTGCGTGCCCTCGCCGGGCAGGTGACGCCCGACGCGGGCCGGGTGGATCTCGCGCCGCCGACCGCCAACGTCGGCCTGCTCCCCCAGGAACCCGACCGCAACCCCGGGGAGACCCTGCGGGCCTTCCTCGCCCGTCGCACCGGCGTCGCCGCGGCGCAGGCCGAGCTCGACGCCGCGACCGAGGCGTTGGCCCTGGGCATGTCCGGGGTCTCTGGCACGTCCGGGGCTTCTGGCACGTCCGGGGCTCCTGGCATGTCCGGAGTCGACGACCGCTACAGCGTCGCCCTGGAGCGGTGGCTGGCGATCGGCGCGGCCGACCTCGACGCCCGCGCCGAAGAGGTGTGCGCCGATCTCGGTCTGCCCGCGGGCGCGCTCGACAGCCCGACGACGGCGTTGTCCGGCGGGCAGGCCGCCCGGGGATCGCTGGCCGGCGTCCTGCTGTCCCGGTTCGACATCACCCTGCTCGACGAGCCCACCAACGACCTCGACTTCGACGGGCTGGAACGGCTCGAGCGGTTCGTCCAAGGCGTGCCCGGGGCGCTGGTCGTCGTCAGCCACGACCGCGAGTTCCTCGACCGCACCATCGACACCGTCGCCGAACTCGATCCGCACCGGCACGGCCTCACCCTCTTCGCTGGCGGATGGACGGCATACCTGCAGGCCCGCGAGGTCGCGCGGCGTCAAGCCCGGGAGCGGTACGAGGAGTACGCCGGCCAGCGAGCCGATCTCGTCGCCCAGGCGCAACGCCAGCGGGAGCAGGCGGTGCGGGGTTCGGTGCGGGCGAAGCGGCGGATGCCCGACGGTGACCGGGCTGCCAAGGGAGCCCGGATCGAGGCGGCGACGAAGAGCGCGGCCAGGGTCCGGTCCATCGAGTCCCGCATCGACCGGTTGGCGGAGGTCGAGGAGCCCCGCAAGGAATGGCAGCTGCGCATGTCGATCGCCGCCGCGCCCCGGTCGGGCGATGTCGTCGCGACATTGACCGGCGCGGTGGTGGCCCGGTCGGGCTTCACCCTGGGGCCGGTCGATCTGACGATCGCGTGGGCGGACCGGGTGGTGATCACCGGGCCGAACGGCGGGGGCAAGACGACCATGCTGGGTGCGCTRCTCGGCCGTATCCCCCTGGCCCGGGGGCACCAGGCACTCGGGTCCGGCGTGCGGCTCGGCGAGATCGACCAGGCCCGCGGCCTGTTCCGGGGTGAGGCCACGGCGCTGGCCGTCGCCGAGCGGGCGACCAGTTGGCCGGCGGGTGAGGTGCGCACCCTGTTCGCGAAGTTCGGTCTCGGCCCGGATCAGGTCACCCGGCCGGCGGCGTCCCTGTCGCCGGGAGAACGCACCCGGGCGGGGCTCGCGCTGCTGCAGGCGGTCGGCGTGAACTGCCTGGTGCTCGACGAACCCACCAACCACCTCGACCTTCCGGCGATCGATCAGCTCGAACAGGCGCTGGCCGGCTATGCGGGCACCCTGCTACTCGTCACCCATGATCGGCGCATGCTCGACACGGTCGCGGTGACCCGCCGGCTGCACGTCAACGGCGGCCTCGTCACCGAGAAGCCCCTCGTCACCGAGAAGCCCCTCGTCACCGAGAAGCCCCTCGTCACCGAGAAGCCCCTCGTCACCGAGAAACCATTGTGACGGCTCGCCGAGAACGTCAGGCGCCGGTGTTCGGCCAGAACGCCGCATGGGGAAACGGGGAGTCCGTGGTGGTCGCGGAACCGAGCACGACGTTGTTCGGGGTGGCGGCGTTGCCCGTGCTCACCGGTCCTCCGAGGGTGCCCAGATCGGTCAGCCGGCCGCGGTACCAGCGGAACGCGTGGCTGCCCTGACCCGAGGGCACCGTCCCGCACACCACACCGTGATCATTGAGGTCGAGAAGCTCCAGCGGGCCGAGCGGTGAGGTGATCGGGATGCGGCGACCCGCGATCCACAGGAACCCGCCACCCGACGATCCGAGGCTGCGCACCAACACCTGACCGAGCCTGTTCACGGCGACCGCCTCGCTGTGCAGGTCACTGCCGAGGGTCCCGAGATCGGTCATGYGGCCGCCGTCCCACAGGAACGCGCGGGAATGGCCGTCCGAGGTCTCGCTGGTCCCCACGATCTGCCTGGCGTTGTTCACGTCGGCGACGACGGTCGAGGAACCGCCGAGGGTCCCGAGATCCGATATTGTGCCGGCCGACCAGAGAAACCCGTGGCTGGCGCCCTCCCGGGTGAGGCTGTTACCCACCACCCTTCCCTGCACCGTGACGGCCACKGCGGAACTCAACGGTCCGCCAAGCGTGCCCAGATCCGTCATCGTGCCGTTCGACCACCGGTAGGCGTGCTGCTCGCCCGTATTGGTGGTGCTGGTCCCCACGATGAATCCGGTGTCGCTGACGTCGACCGCGGTACTGGACTGTCCGCCCTGACTGGGGGTGCCGCCGAGGAATCCCAGCGACTGATAGACGCCACGGTTCCAGCGGAACGCCTCCCGGCTGTAACGCGTGGTGTTCTCGCCGACGACCACGCCGGCCTCGCTCACCGCGGCCGGCCGGCTGTTCCCCGGCAGGCCGCGCACCGTACCGCCGTGGTAGACGAACCCACTGAGCTCGGAGGATGAGGTCTGCCAGTAGCCCGCGAAAAGGCCTGCGGTGTTGCCGCCGGTGAGGAGACCGGAGGCCCCGGTCGGGGATGGAATGTCCACGACGGCGGGTCGGGTGGGCGCGGGTGGGGAGGACGGCGCCGCGGTGGCCGCGCCCGCCGCGGTGGCCGCGCCGAGGTAGCCGAGCGACCAGGGCGCGAGGGTCGTGGCCACCGTGGCGGCACGGATGAATGTCCTTCGATCGTTCATCGCGAAATGATCTCCTCTGGCCGGCTGCCACGGTCAGCCGTCGACGGTGATCGGCCGACGTCGGTCGACCGGCTGGAGGAGTTCGTGGAGCCATCACGCAATGCCAACTCTCCGAGGCCGGAGGATTGCAACATGATCTACCGTCGTCAATCAACGACACGCTGGCACCGTCGGCGGCTCACCCCATCGGCTTGGCGGTGACGGTCGGGTCAGGATGAAGCACGATGTTTCGCCACCAGGCCGGGCGCACCAGTGGGACACTGACCGGGTGAATGCGCTCGGGACGAGCCGTGACTCCGCGCCGGCAGCGATGCCCTCTGACGCCCGGCGGATCCTCGTCGTCGGCAGCGGCGGGGCGGGCAAGAGCACCCTGGCGCGTGAGCTCGCGCGCCAGACCGGACTGCCGCTCGTGCATCTCGACCGGTACTTCTGGCAACCGGGATGGGTCGAGACACCCACGGCGCAATGGCGGTCCGTCGTCGCCGACCTCGTCGCCGAGCCCGCATGGGTGATGGACGGGAACTACGGCGGCACGCTGGACCTGCGCATTCCCGCCGCCGACCTCATCGTGTTCCTGGACCTGCCGCGGCGGATCACCATCCCACGAGTACTGCGACGCTGGGCGCGGTGGCACGGGCGGAACCGTCCCGACCTCGCCGCGAACTGCCCGGAACGGCTCGACCTCGCTTTTCTCACGTGGCTGTGGAGATATCCGAGTACCAGCCGCAACCGTCTCGCCGACAGCATCGCCGAACACCACGCCGGACACCGGGTCGTTCGTCTGTGTACCCCGCGTGAGGTTCGTCTCTGGCTGGCCGCCGTGGCCTATTCGGGAGTTCCAGCGGCCCGCCCGTGACGGCCACTGGCCGTCACCGGGCCGTTACCCGTCCGTCGGCTGGCCGTCACCCGGCCGTCGCCGGTGAATGTGGGGGGACCTGAGCACGGTCTGCGRTCCCTGGACCGTGCCTTGCTCCCCACAATGTGGCCGGACAATGTGGCCGGCGTCGGTGCTTCCCGCGCCGAGGGTTCCCCTCGGTGGTGGGTATGACGGTACCGGGCACCTGTGTGCCATGTTGGCGTAGCGTGCTCGCTCGGGCTCCGCCGGATGTCGGGGGACCGCGCCGGACGCCTGGCTGACCCGGGCATGACCCGGCTTGGAGACCGGATCGGAGACCCGAATAGAACCCGGACATGATCTGACGACCGTGACGCGAAGGGCCGATAGTGAGCGCAGTGATAATCGACGGCAAGGCCGTCGCCCGCAGAGTGCGTGAGAACGTGGCCAGGGAGGTCGCTGAGTTCCGCGACCGGACCGGCATCCAGCCCGGCCTCGCGACCGTGCTCGTGGGTGACGACCCCGCGTCCGCCGTGTACGTCGGTGGCAAGCGTCGGGCCTGTGTCGAGGCCGGCATGGCCGACCTGCATCAACACCTGCCGGCCGACACCTCCCAGGAGAAGGTCGCGGCGCTCTTGGATGATCTTGCCGCCGATCCGGCCGTGTCGGGTATTCTGCTGCAGCTTCCGGTGCCCGAAGGCTTGGACGGGGCCGCGCTCGTCGGCCGGATCCCACCCGGGAAGGACGTTGACGGGCTCACCACCGCCAGCGTCGGTCTGCTCGCCCGGGGTCTGCCGGGTCTGCGGCCCTGCACACCGTCCGGGATCATCGAGTTGCTGGACTCCTACGACGTCGAGTTGTCCGGTACGCCCACGGTCGTCGTCGGTCGTTCGGAGCTGGTCGGTCGTCCGGTGGCAGCGCTGCTGGTGGGACGTAACGCGACCCTAACGATCTGTCACTCCCGTACACGGGACCTGGCGGCGGTCTGCCGCGGCGCCGACGTGCTCGTCGTCGCAGCGGGAAAGCAGGCGATCATCGGCGCCGACGCGGTGAAGCCGGGCGCCACCGTCATCGACGTCGGCATGCACCGGACCCCGCAGGGCCTGCGTGGCGACGTGGATTTCGAGGCGGTGCGCGAGGTGGCCGGGAAATTGACCCCGGTGCCGGGCGGGGTGGGGCCGATGACGATCGCGATGCTGCTGCGCAACACCCTGCTCGCTGCRCAGGCCGCCACCGGGACGGACGGTCCGGGCTGACGGTCCGGGCTGACGGTCCGGGCTGACGGTCCGGGCTGACGGTCATCGCGAGCCGCTTACCGCACCGAGTCACCCCGGGCTTGCGGGTCACATCCCTGACGTGAAGGTTTTCATCGGTTCTTCGCCAGCCGGCCGGTGGGGCCTACGAGTTCTGTCGGTGGCATGCGCCAGAATCGCCATCGTTGGGCAGGATGTGCGTTCGGCGTGGGGAGACGGGCATGACCAGCGGGGACGAGTCCGAGGTCAGGGACAGCGGCGGGTCGGTGGCACGGGCGCAGACCCCGCCAGCGCCAGCAGCACCGCCCCCGCCGGGGCCGGCTGTCGCCGGGGACGGCAACGGCACCCTGGCGGATTCCGCTTCCGGCCCCGCCGGTTCCGGTGGCCGTCCGGCGCGCGCCCGCCGGCCACGCATCGTCTACGTCTTCGCGGTCTTGGCCGTCGGCTGGCTCCTGCTCGGCGGCGTCGGCGGGTCCTACCAGGGCAAGCTCGGTGAGGTCCAGAAGAACGACAATGCCGCCTACCTCCCGAACTCGGCCGAGTCGACCAAGGTCGACACCGCGTCGCGGCAGTTTCGCTCCGTGCGGACGATTCCCGGCTTCGTCGTCTACGACCGCCAGGGCGGGCTGACCGCGCAGGACAAAGCCAAGATCACCGCCGACGTGAGGTCCTTCGCCGGGATTCACGGGGTGGACGCCGGCCAGCTCGGGCCGCCCCAGTTCGCCCGCAACGGCGCTGTGGCCGCCGTGGCCGTGCCGCTCGTCGCCCAGGACGGCGGCCGCGAGGTCAAGGGTGATGAGCTCGTCGACGTCGAGAAGGCCGTCGTCGCGGCCGCCCGCGACGGGGCACCGGCCGGTCTCGCCGTGCACCCGGCCGGGCCGGGGGGTCTGCTCGTCGCCTTCATCGAGGCATTCTCCGGCCTCGACGGGCTGTTGCTGCTCGCCGCGGGCCTCGTCGTCGTGGGCATCCTGCTGCTCGTCTATCGCAGCCCGGTGTTGTGGTTCTTCCCGCTGTTCAGCGCGGTGCTCGCGCTCGGCGTCTCGGCGCTGATTATCTATCCGTTGGCCAAGAACAACGTCCTCACCCTCAACGGACAGGGCCAGGGCATCCTGTCGGTGCTGGTCATCGGCGCCGGCACCGACTACGCGCTGCTGCTGGTGAGCCGCTATCGGGAGGAGCTGCACGCCTACCCCAGCCGGATCCAGGCGATGATCGTGGCCTGGCGGGGCGCCGCTCCGGCGATTACCGCCTCGGCGGTAACGGTGATCCTCGGCCTGCTCTGCCTGAGCCTCGGGGAACTGAACTCCACCCGCAGCCTCGGGCCGGTGGCGGCGATCGGCATCGCCTGCACAGCCCTGATCATGCTGATCTTCCTGCCGGTGTTCCTGGTGATCGCCGGGCGCTGGATCTTCTGGCCTCGCATTCCCCGCGTCGATCACCAGGCCGACCTCGCCGGTCACGGTCTCTGGGCACGCTTCGCCGGAGGCCTCGTCCGCCGGGCCCGGTGGGCCTGGATCGTCACGACGGTCGTGTTGCTGGCCTGCTCGTCCCTGATCGTCACCCTGAAGGTCGACGGCCTGTCGACGACGGACAGYCTGACGGGGCGGCCGGAGGCGATCGTCGGCCAGGAGATCTTCGACGCCAACTTCAGCCAGGGGCAGGGCGCCCCGGCCGTCATCATCACCAACACCGTTGCCGCCGCGGACGTCATCGCCGCCGTCCGGAAGGTCGACGGCGTCGCCACCGCTCCCGGCTCGGTCTGCGTGGAGGTCGACTACGCCAAACTCGCCGCCCGGTTGGCGTCCGGTGGGCGTCCGGCGGCGAGGGGTTCCGACKGATGCGCCCCGAAGTCGGTCCAGGTCGCCCCGGTTGACGGTCGAATCGCCATCGACGCCGCCATCGTCCACCGTTATGACACCGCCGAGGCTTACAACACGATCACTGCGATCCGACGGGTCGTCCGGGAGGTGCCCGGGGCGAACGCCCTGGTCGGTGGCCAGTCGGCGATCAATCTCGACACCCAGAACGCCTCGCGCCACGATCGCAACCTGATCATCCCGATCGTGCTGGTCGTCATCCTCCTCGTGCTCGGCGTCCTGTTGCGGGCGCTGCTCGCCCCGGTCCTCCTGATCGCGACGGTGGTGCTCTCGTTTGCCGCGACGCTGGGCGTGAGCGCGGTGGYGTTCAACCACGTCTTCGGGTTCGCCAACGCGGATCCCGGCTTCCCGCTGTTTGCGTTCATCTTCCTCGTCGCCCTGGGGATCGACTACAACATCTTCCTGATGACCAGGGTCCGGGAGGAGACCCTCATCCACGGCACCCGTAGCGGCATCGTGCGCGGCCTCGCGGTCACGGGCGGGGTCATCACCTCGGCCGGGATCGTCCTCGCCGGGACGTTCGCCGTGCTCGGCGTCCTCCCGCTGGTCTTCCTGGCCCAGGTGGGTTTCTCGGTGGCCTTCGGGGTGCTGCTGGACACGGTTCTGGTCCGCTCGGTCCTCGTGCYGGCGCTGAGCCATGACCTCGGTCCGAAGATCTGGTGGCCCTCGAAGCTCTCCTGACACGCACTCGCCCGGCCCGGCCTCCGCGCCAGGACCGAAGCCAACGCACGCTGTCGGCCCCCTGTCCTCGACGGAGGGTGCCGGACCCAGCCGCACGGGAACGGACTTTCGATGCCGGTGAGGCGGGGCCGGGGACACCACGCGGGCAGCGGGGCTGGCCGCCGGGCCTTACGGGCCTTACGGGACGCTACGAGACACGCACGGGCATCGATGCCCAGCCGCGGACCGTGGAGGTACGGGCTTGGACGGCGTTGTCCCAGGCGATTTCCCAGTCGAGGAAGCGGGTGAGGACCTCGTCCAGGGCCACCTTGCCCTCGATGCGGGCCAGTGYGGCGCCGAGGCAGTGGTGGATGCCGTAGCCGAAGCTCAGGTGGCGGCCGATCTCGCGGTGGATGTCGAACTCCTCTATCGAGCCGCGGCCGCACCGGTAGGTCTGCCGGTCGGTCAGGTGGTCAGGTGATCTTTTCCAGCTGGACCGGTAGCCCGTCCCGTGGAACAGGCAGCGGGAAACGGTCTAATGAGATCCGGTAGCCCGGTGCCAGGCTCCACCGGTACCGCAGCAGCATCTGGTGCAGGATCGCCTTCACCTGCTGACCGGCGAAGTGCAGACCGATGCAGGTATGTGGCCCGCCACCGAACGGTTGCCAGGCGTAGGGATGTACCTTGTCCTCGCGACGGTGGTCCGCGAACCGCTCCGGGTCGAACCGTTCCGGGCTCGGCCAGTACTCCGGYATCTGGTGGGTGAAGGCGAGCGCGAGGGCGGCCACGGTACCGGCGGGCACCGTGACGCCGAGCACGTCGATGTCTTTCACTGTGGCGCGCAGGAGGATCGGCACCGGCGTGACCAGGCGCAGCGCCTCCTTCATGACCAGAGCGAGTGACGGCAGCCGATCGAGGTCGGCATGGTCCACCGCTGGCGTGCCGAGGGCGAGCGACTCCTCGCGGCACCGCTGCTGCCACTCCGGATGCCGTGCCAAATAGTAGCTCATGCTGGTCATCGTGATCGTGGACGTGTCGTGCGCGGCCACCATCATCAGGATCATGTGGTTGACGACGTCGTCGTCGCTCAGCCTGCTGCCGTCCTCGGCCTCGGCGTGGCAGAGCCGGCTGAACATGTCGGTGCCGCTCCCGGCTCGTTTCGCGGGCACCCGCAGCCGCAGGAACTCCTCCAGGTACCGGCGCCCGRCCAAGCCACGCGACCAACGTAGCCCGGGTGCCGGCACGCGGACCACCGCGCCCGGCGCGCGGATGCAGGCGAACAGCGCGGCGTTGAACCGGTCGGCTTCCGGTCCCAGCCGTTCACCCATGAAGATCCGGGTCGCCAGTTCGAGGGTGAGCTGTTTGACCGCGGGATAAACCTGGAACCTCGCGCCCGGCCGCCACCCCGCGACGCCCCGTTCGATGGACGGGTTCATCCCGGCGAGATAGCCGCGCAGTCTGTCCGGGGCGAACGCGCCGGCGAGGATCCGACGGTGGTGGCGGTGCTCGTCGAAGTCGAGCATGCTCAATCCGCGCCGAAAGAACGGTCCGGCTATCCGTTGCTGCCCCGGGCCGTTCGCGAATGCCTGCTCATGGTTGCGCAGCGCCAAGCCGGTGGCGTCCGGGCCGAGCAGGCTCACCACCCGCAGCCCGAAGGTCCGCTCCCATGACACCGGGCCATACCGGTCGTAGCGCTGCCGCCAGTGCTGGGCAGGGTCATGCAGGTAGCGCAGGGTGTATCCCACCAGGGGCGGACCTCCGTCGCCCGGCACCGGTCCCCTGGAACCCCTCACCGCCATGAAACCCCTCACCGCTACGACGCTCTCACATCCTATTTAAAGGTTGCGACGCATTAGACGCATCGGACGCATCGTAGGAACCGCCGCGCGGGGACAGTTCGGCGAGCTGGGCCCGTACCCAGGCGGTCACGTCCGCGGCCGTGGGGTCGGCGGTGAGCGAGGTGAACACCACCGGACGGGCACCGCGGGCCGCGGTCGCGTCCCGGGCCATGACRTCGAGGTCGGCGCCCACCAGGGGGGCCAGATCGGTCTTGTTGATGACCAGCAGGTCGCTGCCGGTCACCCCCGGTCCGCCCTTGCGGGGCACCTTGTCGCCCCCGGCGACGTCGACGACGAAGATCTGCCGGTCGATTAGCCCGTAGCTGAACGTCGCGGTGAGATTGTCACCACCGGACTCGACGAGGACCAGGTCCAGGGGGCCGGTGTCGGCCTCCAGGTCCTCGACCATGTCAAGGTTCGCGGTGATGTCGTCGCGAATCGCGGTGTGCGGGCAGCAGCCGGTCTCGACCGCGCGGATCCGCTCGGGATCGAGCACGCCGGCCCGGCGCAGGAAGTCGGCGTCCTCGGTGGTGTAGATGTCGTTCGTCACCACCCCGATGCGCAGGCTCGACGACAGGGCCCGGCACAGCGCGGCGACCAGGGCCGTCTTACCGCTGCCCACCGGGCCGCCGACCCCGATCCGCGGCGCCCGCCCGGCGCCGGCTGGCCCCGCGTCAGCTGGCCCCGTGCTGGCCCGCCCGTCAGTTCTCTGGAACTCCTCATGTCCGAGGTGCATCGTCGCGCTTCTCCCGTTCGAGGGGCCCGCCGGTGCTCACGCGGCGTGCAGGGCCGGCAGCGCGG
Organism: Frankia sp. CcI156; assembly: GCF_001983015.1. Classification (NCBI taxonomy): domain Bacteria; kingdom Bacillati; phylum Actinomycetota; class Actinomycetes; order Frankiales; family Frankiaceae; genus Frankia; species Frankia sp. CcI156. The sequence continues at coordinate 76,999 of NZ_MOMD01000033.1, read as the reverse complement.
TGCCGAGCTGGGCCCGTTCGAGGAACGCGCCCGGCATGGCGGTGAGCTCGGCGGGGGAGGGCTCGGCGCCGGCGCGGACGAGCAGGTCACCCAACGCCGCGATCATCACGCCGTTGTCCGTGCACCGCCGGCGGGCCGGTATCCGCAGCCGGATGCCGGTCTGCTCGCAGCGGCTGGCCGCCAGCGCCCGCAGCCGGCTGTTCGCCGCGACCCCGCCGACGATGAGCAGGTCACCGATCCCGTGGTCGAGGCAGGCACGGACCGCCTTGGCGGTGAGCACGTCGACGACTGCCTCCTGGAAGGATGCGATCACATCGCCGGCCGGTACGGGGGAGTCGGGATGCGACTCGACCCATCGGGCGACGGCGGTCTTCAGCCCCGAGAACGAGAAGGTGTAGGGCGCGTCCGCCCGGCCGGTCAGCRGCCGGGGGAAGGCCAGCGCCGTCGCATCGTGGCCGACCGCGGCTCGGTCGACCGCGGGACCGCCCGGATAGGGCAGGCCGAGCACCCGGGCGACCTTGTCGAAGCACTCCCCGGCCGCGTCGTCAAGCGTGTCGCCGAGGTGGGTGATCGGGTCGCGAGCGAGGTCCCCCACCCGCAGCAGCGACGTGTGCCCGCCGGAGACGATCAGGGCGATGAGGGGATCGGGTAGCGGTTCGCCGTCGACGAGGTCCGCGGCGAGGTGACCGGCGAGATGGTGCACGCCGTAGAGGGGAACATCGAGCGCCGTGGCGTACGCCTTCGCCGCGGCCACCCCGACGTGCAGGGCGGTGGCGAGGCCGGGGCCGGCGGTGACCGCGACGGCGCCGATGTCCGCCACGAACAGCCCCGCCGAGGACAGCGCCGCGCGCACGCAGGGCACCAGCGCCTGCACGTGGGCCCGGGCGGCGATCTCGGGGACCACCCCGCCGTAGCGGGCGTGCTGGTCCATGCTCGTCGACAGGGCCTCGCCCAGCAGCGTGCCGTTCCGGACGAGCCCCACCCCGGTCTCGTCGCAGGACGTCTCGATGCCCAGCACGACCGGGCCCTGCTCCGGCGGCATCCCCGCAGCCTCCTCGCGATAGTCGGTACCTGCGAGATTACGCCGGCGCGCGGTCCTCGCCGCGCCGGCGCGGACCCTCGTCATGCGGGTGCGGACCCTCGTCATGCGGGTGCGAGGTCCCCGTCCACGGACGGGGACGTCACCGAACAGGCGCGGCACCGACCGGCAAGGGCGGCGTGGTCGGGCTGCAGGGTGAACCCGACGGTGGTGGCGAGCCGACGCGCGACGTCGTCGAGCAGGTCCGCGGGCACGTCGAGGATCGTGCCGCAGGAGCGGCACCGGACGTGCAGGTGGGCGCCGCCGGTGAGGGCCGCCGCCAGGTGGTAGACGGCCGGCCCGTGGTCGGGGTGGACGTGGGTGACCAGGCCGAGGTCGCCGAGGGTCTCCACCGCGCGATAGACGGTGGTGCGGTGCATGCCCGGGACGATCGTCTCCGCCCGGGCGAAGACGTCGTCAACGGACAGGTGCTCGCTCGTGCCGGCGAGTACCTGGAGCACCGCCCGGCGGGCCGGGGTAACCCGCTCCCCGCGGGCGCGCAACGCGGCGATCCCGGCGGCGGACGGATCGCCACGCCGGCCGTCACGATCCGTCTGACTGTCCTTCACGATCCAGGTGTCCTTCACGATTCACGTGGCACAGTATCCCGCATGACCGTGCTCCCGATCCGCACCGTTGGTGATCCCGTTCTGCGCACTCCGACCACGCTGGTCACGGAGTTCGACACTGCGCTCGGTCGGCTGGTCACCGACATGATCGACACCATGTACGACGCGCCCGGGGTGGGGCTTGCCGCCCCGCAGATCGKGGTCGGGCTGCGCCTGTTCGTCTTCGACGTCGACTACGACCCGCGTGACGAGTCGGTACCACGGGTGCCGCGGGTGGTGGTGAACCCGGTGCTGGAACTCGGCCCGGACCCGGGGCGGCCCGGGGAGACCCAGCGGCCTGGCGGGATCCAGCGGTCCGGGGAGACCCAGCGGTCCGGGGAGACCCAGCGGTCCGGGGAGACCCAGCGGTCCGGGGAGACCCAGCGGTCCGGGGAGACCCAGCGGTCCGGGGAGACCCAGCAGCACGGCCCGGAGGGATGCCTGTCCGTCCCGGGGCTGCACTTCCCGACCACGCGGGCGCTGGCCGCGCGGGTCCGCGGGGTGGACGTTACGGGGCAGYCGGTCGAGTACGCCGGCGAGGGCCTGCTTGCGCGCTGCTTCCAGCACGAGGTCGACCATCTCGACGGGATCCTCTACGTCGACCGGCTGACCGGGGAGGCGCGCCGTGCCGCCGTCCAGGCACTGCGCGAGCCGCCGCCGACCCCGGAGCAGGCACGGGCGGCCGGCGAGTACCTGCGGTCGCTGCGCCGGTCAGCCGGGTCGGTCCGGTGACGGTTAGGGCCGATCGGGTCGGTCCGGTGACGGTCTGACGACGGTCGGGTCGCGCCGGTCGGGTCGCGCCGGGGACGGCCGCCGGTCGCCCGACGGGCTATCTTGGTATCCGCCTCGTCCTCGAGGATGCCACCGGCGAGTGCCCGTCTTCGAGGTGTCCCGTCTTCGAGGCGCCCCGTCCTCGATGTGTCCCATCCTGGAGATGCCCCGGTGAGTGGAGGAGTGGCTGCGGTGACCGAGGTCTCCGGCGGGCCRTACAAACGGCCGTTCCGGTTCAACATCCAGTGTTCCTCCCCCGCCGAGGTGAGCGCCCGGTCATGGGCCGACCTCGCCCACCGGGTCGAGGATCTCGGCTACGCGACGTTGACCGTCTCCGACCATCTCGACGAGCAGGTCGCGCCGATCGCGGCGCTGATGGCCGCGGCCGACGCGACGACGACGCTGCGGATCGGCGCGATGGTGTTCAGTAACGACTACCGCCATCCGGTGGTGCTGGCCAAGGAGGCGGCGACCCTCGACGCGCTGTCCGGCGGACGGTTCGAACTCGGCCTCGGCGCCGGCTGGATGACCTCCGACTACTCCCGAGCCGGTCTGCCGCTCGATCCGCCGGGGGTGCGCATCGGCCGGCTCGCCGAGTCCCTCGCCGTCATCAAGGGGATGTTCGCCGACGGACCGTTCACCTACAGCGGCACCCACTACCAGGTCGCCGGCCTGAACGGGACGCCGAAGCCGGTGCAGCGGCCCCACCCGCCGATCGTGATCGGTGGTGGCGGGCGCCGGCTGCTGACCCTCGCCGCCCGTGAGGCCGACATCATCGGGCTGAACATGAACATGGCCGGCGGGGTGATCGACGCCTCGCTCGGCGCCAACGCGACGACGGCGGCGACCGAGGAGAAGGTCCGCTGGATCCGGGAGGCCGCCGGCGCCCGTTGGGACGATCTCACCCTTCAGGTCCGCGTCCACCTCGTCGTCGTCACCGACAACCGCACCCAGGTCGCCGAGCAGTTGGCCGCCGGGTTCGGGCTCACCTCCGAACAGGCGCTCGCGACCCCGCACGCGCTGTGYGGGTCGGTCGACGAGATCGTCGACGACCTCGTCGAGCGCCGCGAGCGCTTCGGCCTCAGCACGATCGGGGTCTCCCTGGACGCGTTGACCGCCATGGCGCCGGTCGTCGAACGTCTCGCCGGCACCTGAGCGGTCCGCCGCCCTCCCCCCGAGCCGTCGTCCCCCCGAGCCGTCGTCCGCTGTCCGTCCCCGTCGAGGAGCCATCGTTGGTCACGCACATGAAGTGGTGGGGCTGGGGCAAGGAGAGTGTCTCCTTCAGCCCCAGTGACAAGCCCGACCTCGCGCCGTTCATCCGTACGCACATCGGGCTCGACATCACCCGCCTGCCGGCCCAGCCACCGGCCTTCGCGGACCTGACGATCGCGGACCCCGTGCTGCCGGAGCCGCTGCGCGCCGCGCTTGTCGACGCCGCCGGCGCGGAGCACGTCACCACCGACGCACAGGCGCGGGTCGTGCACGCCTACGGCAAGAGCCTGCGTGACCTCGTCCGGGTTCGTAACCACGACCTCGGCCGAYTGCCCGACGTCGTCGTCTACCCGGGAGACGAGGAGGCGGTCCGGGCGGTGCTGGCCGCGGCGCTGGCCGCGGACGCGGTCGTCATCCCGTTCGGCGGCGGCACCAACATCTCCGGCAGTCTCGAGGCGCCGCGCACCGAGACCCGCCCGGTGATCTCCGTCGACCTCGGCCGGCTCGACCGGGTGCTGGAGATCGACGCCGACGCCCGCCTCGCCCGCGTACAGGCCGGTGCCCTCGGCCCGGGTCTGGAGGAGCAGCTGGCCGCGCAGGGCTGGACGCTCGGCCACTTCCCGGACAGCTTCGCCCACTCCACCCTCGGCGGCTGGATCGCCACCCGCTCGTCGGGCATGCAGTCCGACAAGTACGGYGACATCGCGGAGATTACCAGGGCGGTGCGGGTCGTGACCCCCGCCGGGGTACTCGTCACCCGGCCCGTGCCCAGCCAGTCGACCGGCCCCAGCGTGCGGGAGATGATCCTCGGCAGCGAGGGGCGGCTCGGGATCATCACCGAGGCCACGGTGCAGGTGCATCGAGTGCCCGAGCAGCGCGTGATCCTCGGCTACTTCTTCCCGACCTGGGACGCGGCACTGCTGGCCATGCGGGAGATCGCCGCGAGCGAGGCCGCGCCGACGGTCACCCGGGTCTCCGACGCCAACGAGACGCGGTTCTCCTTCGCTACCCGCAAGCGCGGCTCCCTGGCCTCAAGTCTCGTCTCGGCCGGTATGAAGCAGTACCTGCGCCGGGTCCGCAGGTACGACCTCGACCAGATGTGCCTGTCGTTCATCGGCTTCGAGGGTTCACCCGCGCACGTCAAGGCCCAGCGCAAGCTGGTCGGGGCGATCGTCGCGCGCCGGGGCGGGATCTGTGTCGGCACCGGCCCGGGGCAGCTCTACGACCAGAAGAAGTTCGACACCCCGTACATCCGGGACTTCCTGCTCGGTCAGGGCGCGATGGCCGACGTGTCGGAGACGTCGACGTCCTGGTCGCAGCTCGGCCCGCTGTACCGGGGGGTGGTCGCGCGGGCGAACAAGGCGTTCRCCGAGATCGGTGTGACCGGTTGGATCATGTGCCACCTGTCGCACTCGTACCACTCCGGGGCCTGCCTGTACTTCACGTTCGCCTATGCCTCCCCGGTGACGCTGGAGGCGATCGACGGGTACGACACGGTGAAGTCCGCGATCCAGCAGGGCTTCATCGAGCATGCCGGCACCCTGTCCCACCACCACGCGGTCGGCGTCGAGCACGCGCGCTGGCTCGCCGACGACATCTCACCAGCCGGCGTGCGCCTGCTCACGGCGCTGTTCGACGGCATCGACCCGGGCCGCAACCTCAACCCCGGCAAGATCGTCCCAGGGGTGGACGTCGCCCCGGGCCTGGCGGATTCGGCGGGCCCGGATTCGGCGGGCCCGGATTCGGTGAGCCCGGCCGGGTCCGATCCGCGCTGAGATGCGCACGATCCTCGTCATTGGCATCGGTGCCGGCGACCCCGACCAGCTGACGATCCAGGCCGTCAAGGCGCTGAATCGGGCCGACGTCTTCTTCGTCCTGGACAAGGGGGCGGCGAAGGAGGACCTGGTCCGGYTGCGGCKGGAGATCCTCGACCGGCACGTCGAGGGGAACGGCTACCGGATCGTCGAGGCCCGTGACCCGAGCCGCGACCGGTCCTCGACGGACTACACCGCCGCCGTCGAGGACTGGCATTCCCGCCGGGCCGCACTGTACGAGCGGATGATGCTCGACGAGCTGGGCGAGGATGGCTGCGGGGCGTTCCTGGTCTGGGGTGATCCGTCGCTGTACGACAGCACGCTGCGCATCATCGACCGGATCGTGGCGCGGGGCGTGGTGCGGTTCGACTACGAGGTGATCCCGGGGATCACCAGCGTGCAGGCGCTCGCCGCCCGCCACCGGCTGATCCTGAACCGGATCGGCGGCCCGGTCGAGATCACGACCGGTCGCCGGCTCGCCGCCGGATTCCCGCCGGGGGTCGACGACGTCGTCGTCATGCTCGATGCCGAGAACACCTTCCTGACCCTGCCGGCCGACGACGTCGACATCTACTGGGGCGCCTACCTCGGCACCCCGGAGGAGGTCCTGCTGCACGGTCCGGTCGCCGAGGTCGGCGGGCTGATCGAGCGGACCCGCGCCGAGGCCCGCGAGCGTAAAGGCTGGATCATGGATACCTACCTGCTCCGCCGCCGTGAGGAAAGTGGCCGGTGAGAACCGTGGAGACGGCAGGGGGAATGTCCGATGAAGCTGCACGAGGTGCGCGCCCGCCGGTCCGTCGAGGCGCCGCCCCGGCGTGACCAGCTTGCCTGGAAGATCGCCGAGGTCGCCGCCGAGCGGGTGCCGGTGCCGCCGGAGGTCGTCGAGATGATCGGCAACCGAATCATCGACAACGCGGCGGTCGCCGCGGCGGCGCTGACCCGCGGCCCGGTCGTCGCGGCCCGCGACCAGGCGCTCGCCCATCCGTACACCCCGGGAGCGACGGTCGTCGGCGTCGAGCGGGCAGTACGGGTGTCGCCGGAGTGGGCGGCCTGGGCGAACGGCGTCGCCGTGCGGGAACTGGACTTCCACGACACCTACCTGGCCGCGGACTACTCCCATCCGGGCGACAACATCCCCCCGGTGCTCGCCGTCGCGCAGCACACCGGCCGCGGCGGCGCCGAGCTGGTCCACGGGATCGCCACCGCGTACGAGATCCAGGTCGACCTGGTGACCGGCATCTGCCTGCACGAACACCGCATCGACCACATCGCCCACCTGGGCCCCTCCGCCGTCGCCGGGATCGGTGCCCTGCTCGGCCTGCCCCCCGAGCCGATCTACCAGGCCGTCGGCCAGGCGTTGCACACGACGACGACCACCCGTCAGGCCCGCAAGGGCGAGATCTCCACCTGGAAGGCGTACGCCCCGGCCTTCGCCGGCAAGACGGCGGTGGAGGCGGTCGACCGGGCGATGCGCGGCCAGACCTCGCCGGCGCCGATCTACGAGGGGGAGGACGGGGTCGTCGCCTGGCTGCTCGGCGGCCCGGACGCGGTGTACCGGGTGGCGCTGCCGGAACCCGGCGAGCCCCGTCGGGGCATCCTCGCCACCTATCCCAAGGAGCACTCCGCCGAGTACCAGAGCCAGGCGCTGATCGACCTGGCCCGCCGGCTGCGTACCCGGCTGCCCGGGACCGGCTCGTCTCTCGGGGCCGGCTCGTCTCTCGGGGCCGGCTCGTCCACGGCCTCCTCCGAAGCCTCCTTCGAGGTCGACGTCGCGGCGATCCGCCAGATCGTCATCCACACCAGCCATCACACGCATCACGTGATCGGCACCGGCGCCGGGGATCCGCAGAAGGCCGATCCGACCGCGAGCCGGGAGACGCTCGACCATTCGATCATGTATATCTTCGCGGTGGCGCTGCAGGACGGGACGTGGCACCACGAACGTTCCTACGCCCCCGAACGGGCCGCCCGGCCCGACACCGTCGCGCTGTGGCACCGGATCCGCACGGTGGAGGATCCGCAGTGGACCCGCCGTTACCACGCGACCGACCCGGCCGAGCGGGCCTTCGGCGGGCGGGTGGAGGTCACGCTCGTTGACGGGACGTCGATCGTGGACGAGATCGCCGTCGCCGACGCGCATCCGGCCGGGGCCCGGCCGTTCCGGCGTGCGGACTACGTCGCCAAGCTGCGTACGCTCGCCGAGGGGGTCGTGTCGGCCGCCGAACAGGACCGGTTCCTCGACCTGGTCGGCCGGCTCGACACCCTGACCCCGGCCGAGCTCGCCGGGCTGACCCTCGTCGCCGACGCGCTCGCCCTGGAAACGGGCGGGACGAGGGGGGTCTTCGCATGATGGTGCCGGCCGGCCGGCCCGTCGCGGACAAGCGGCGGATGCTGYGGGCGGGTCTCGCCTCCGGCCGCCTGCAACGCTGGCCGGGCGCGTTCGTCCCGCTGGTCGCGATGAGCATCGAACGGACCGGTTTCGACGGCGTCTACGTCTCGGGGGCGGCGCTGTCCGCGGCGCTGGGACTGCCCGACGTCGGGCTGACGACGCTGACCGAGGTCGCCGCGAGTGCCGGGCAGATCGCCCGGGTCACCGACCTGCCGACCCTCGTCGACGCCGACACGGGATTCGGTGAGCCGCTGAACGTGCACCGCACGATCGGGCTGCTCGAGGACGCCGGGCTCGCCGGCTGTCACCTGGAGGACCAGGTCAACCCGAAGCGCTGCGGCCACCTGGACGACAAGGCGGTCGTCGGGCGCGACGAGATGGTGCGCCGCCTGCGCGCCGCGGTGGCGGCCCGCCGCGACGACGCCTTCGTGCTCTGCGCCCGCACCGACGCCGTCGCCGTGGAGGGGCTGACCGCGGCGATTGACCGGGCCCGTGCCTACGTTGACGCCGGCGCTGACATGATCTTCCCGGAGGCGCTCGCCGACGAGCGGTCGTTCGCGGCGTTCCGGGCCGCCGTCGACGTGCCGATCCTCGCGAACATGACCGAGTTCGGGAAGTCGCCGCTGCTCACCGCGGCGCAGCTGACGGACCTCGGGGTCAATGCCGTCATCTATCCGGTGACGACGCTGCGCGTGGCGATGGGCGCGATCATCCGGGGGCTCGCGACGCTCGCCGCCGAGGGCACCCAGGCCGACCTGGTCCCGGCGATGCAGACCCGCGCGGAGCTCTACGACCTGCTCGACTACGCCGGCTACGGCGCCGCTGACATCCTTTGACATCCTTCCGGTGGAAGGCTGCCATCCGTCGCAGGACGGGGACCAGCGTCGCCACCGCGGCCATCACACGATAGCCCGCCGGGGGCGTCCCGGACCTGTCAAGGTCGAAAGCGCTTATGGCGGTCACGCACCGCAGCCGGGGGTCGATCGCCTCAAGTTCCGCGCAGCTGTCGATGCCCCAGGAGACGGTCGCCCCGGCGGCTGCACCCCCGACGGGGCAGACTAGGCGGCATGGCGAGTGCGTCCACGACCCCCCCCGACCGCACCGGTGGCCTGCGCCTGCCGGTGACCGCCCCCTCCGCGGAGGGCGAGGTGGTCGAGCTCTGTCGGGAGATGCTCCGCTTCGAGTCGGTCAACCGCGGCAACGGCGACGGCAACGAGCGCCCGATCGCGGAGTACGTCGCGGCGAAGCTCGCGGAGGTGGGCCTTGAGCCGACCCTGCTGGAGTCGGCCCCGGGCCGCACCAGCGTGGTGACCCGGGTGGAGGGGGCGGATCCCTCGCGTGCGCCGCTGCTCGTCCACGGTCATCTCGACGTGGTGCCGGCGGATGCCAGCGAGTGGCGCCTGCCGCCGTTCGCTGGCGAGGAGGCCGACGGCTGCCTGTGGGGTCGGGGCGCGGTGGACATGAAGGACATGGACGCGATGACCCTCGCGGTCATCCGCGACATCGTCCGCACCGGCCGCAGGCCACCCCGGGACCTCGTCGTCGCCTTCGTCGCGGACGAGGAGGCCGGCGGCGTCCTCGGGGCGCGCTGGCTCGTCGAGAACCATCCCGACCTGTTTGCCGACTGCTCCGAGGCGATCAGCGAAGTCGGTGGGTTCTCCTACACCGTCTCCGACGACCTGCGCCTTTACCTCATCGAGACGGCGGAGAAGGGCATCGCCTGGATGAAGCTGACCGCTGCCGGCCGGGCCGGCCACGGTTCGATGATCAGCGATGACAACGCGGTGACGGCGCTGTGCGAGGCGGTGGCGAGGCTCGGCCGGCACACCTTCCCGCTGGTCATGACCMCGACGGTCCGGGTGTTCCTGAACTCCCTCGGGGAGGCGCTCGGCATCGAGTTCGACCTGGACGACCTGGAGGCGACCGTCGCGAAGCTCGGCCCGATCGCCCGGATGATCGGTGCCACGTTGCGTAACACCGCCAACCCGACCCAGCTCGAGGCCGGTCACAAGGTCAACGTGATCCCGGGCGAGGCCACCGCCTACGTCGATGGTCGCTATCTGCCCGGTCAGGAGGAGGAGTTCATCCGCCAGCTCGACGAGATCCTCGGGCCGGACATCCGTCGCGAATGGGTCGTCCACGACCAGGCGTTGGAGACCAGCTTCGACGGCGCGCTGGTGGAGGCGATGGCCGCGTCGCTGCGYGCCGAGGACCCGATTGCCCGGGCCGTGCCCTACATGCTCTCCGGCGGCACGGACGCGAAGTCCTTCTCCCGGCTCGGCATCCGCTGCTTCGGGTTCTCCCCGTTGCTGCTGCCGCCCGACCTGGACTTCTCCGGCATGTTCCACGGGGTGGACGAACGGGTGCCGCTCGACTCGCTGCGCTTCGGCGTCCGCGTCCTCGACCGCTTCCTGCACGCCTGCTGACCGGACCTGCCGGTACGGACCTGCCGGTACGGATCTGCTGACCTAAACCTGCCGGTACGGCTTGACGAGATGCCGCTGTCCGCGCGCGGGGCACCATCCGCGTAGGAGCCATCGTCGATGCATGACATGATGGGGGTATGGCTGGCGATCCGCTGTCCAGCATCGGCCTCGGAGCTCCGGTGGACGCGGACGCGGACCATCCCCGGGCCACCTACGCCTATCTCGTGCAGGTCAGCCGGGACGGCAGCGTATGGATCGCCGATCGGGCCGAGCCGTCCGGGGGCATCGAGGTCAGCGTGTTGTCCGCGCTGGAGGTCGCCCGGCAGGTTCTGCGTCGCCGGTTTGTGCAGCTGCGGGCCGATGACAGCGCCCATTGGAGCGATCACTGGTTCCGGGTCGACGTCTGGACGGTGGAGCGGTCCCGGAAGGCGGATACCGGCGACGCCGGAGCCGGCGCAACTGGAGCCGGCGCAACTGGAGCCGGCGCAACTGGAGCCGGCGCAACTGGAGCCGGCGCAACTGGAGCCGAGGTGCCGGCCGGATGGGCGTTGTCGGGACGGCATCTGCAGACCCGGGGATCGCTCCGGACGTGGTCGAGGTGCGCACGCCCTCCCAGGTCCGCTGCCAGGTGGGCGGCTGTCAGGTGGGCAGATAGCCGGGCAGGCCGCCGGGGCGCCGACGGCGGCGCAGCACTACCCGCCGGGAGCCATCCGGGAACAGCCGTAGGCGTTCGAGCTCCCAGTGGCCGAACTCGGCGTGCATCGTGAGGATCTGGACGGCTGCCCGGCGGTCCGTACCCGGCGGCAGGTACAGCCGCTGGTACTCCAGCTCTACTCCATCCAATGCGGCCTGACCTCGTGGTTGCGAGCGGAGGATGACCGGCTGCGTGTGGTGTGGTGTGGCGTGGGATGGCGACCGATCATCGTGCGGTCCCCCTCTACGTTAACCGTATCGCCATCTTCTGGAAGGGCTTCTGGAAGCGCTCGCGAGATGATGCGGKCCCAGCGCGCCATCCACCGACGCGCGGCCGGTGGTCAGGGCACGGCCGGTGGTCAGGGCACGTAGGAGAGGGTGAAGGCCAGCGTCGCGTAGAGGGTCATCGCGGCCGTGGTGGCGGCGAGCGTRAAGGTGAAGATCTCCCGCCGGGCGGTGACGAGCGCGGCGACCAGCAGGAACGGGAACGCCCCGTAGACGTACCGCTCGGCGGAGTCCAGGTTGCTGCCGGTCAGCACGGCAGCCAGGACCAGGGCGCTCCACACCGGGTACGACACTGGCAGCCGGCGCGCCATGACCACCAGCCCCACGAGCGCCAGGAGCAGCCACGGCACGTGCAGCGCCGTGCCCAGCTCGCCGGAGAAGGCGCCCCGCGCCGCGTCCCACAGCACCGCCAGCGGGTTCGAGCTGCTGCCGTGACGTGCCGCGTCGCGCTGCAGCGTGAACGGCGCCAGCCCGTCACCGTAGGAGTGCGCCGACCACAGCAGGTAGATGCCGGCGCCGGCCACCGGGGCGAGCACGGCGAGTAGTCGACGCAGCCCGTCGCGGGCGGTGAGCGTTCCAGCCGTAGGCGTGGTGGCCGGCGTGCCAGGGCCGGGGCCGGGGCCGAGCCGGCGGACGAGCGGCCAAGGCAGCCCCCGGGCCGCCTCGAGAAGCACCGGCACCGCGAGGATCAGACCGAGGGGGCGACACAGGCCGCCGAGCAGGCCGGCCACGGCCGCCAGTTCCCAGCGCCCGCTGCGGGCACCGAGGAACACCGCCACGGCCAGCAGCCCGGCGAGTGCCTCGGCGTACCCCATGACCAGGACGAAGGCGGGTGGAGCCAGCGCGGCGAGCCAGATGAGCCGGGTGGTCGCCTCCGGGGCGAACCCCTCGAACCGGGCGAGCCCCACCAGCAGCAGCGCGAAGACCAACGCGCACACGTTGACCACGACCAGGAGCACGACGCCGACGTGGGCGTCGGCTCCCGGCAGCTTCGACAACCCCCGCACGAGCAGCGGCAGCAGGGGAAAGAACCGGCGGCTCTCGGCCCCAGCGCCGCTGTACCCGACCTCGGCAATCGTCTTGTACCACCCGGCGTCCCAACCGAGCAGGTCGGTGGTGCTCAGCTGCGCGCCCTGCTGCCCGCGGGCGTTGTCGGCGATGTACCTGGTCAGCGCCAGGGCCGCACCGACCGCCAGCCGGGCCGCGAGCCAGGCGAGCACGACCTCGCGCAGTTGCCAGCGGTCCTCCCAGCGGGTGGCCGCATGCCGGCCGCCCATGCCGCCACCTACCCGATGATCATCCGGCAGGGCCTCGGTCGCGGTCAAGAGGCCCGGAACCRCAGCAGCGCGTAGTTCTCGTAGACCTTGGCCGGCAGACCCTGCTTCATGACCTCGTCCGCGAGTGGCCGGGCCTCCTGCAGGGTGGTGCGCACCACCGTGCACAGCTCCTCGTAGGTGCGGTATGACCCGGAACCGGCGAGAAAGACGGTGTGTTCCGGACCGGCCTCGGCGAGGGCGCGCCGGGCGATCGCGACCCCGTTGGCCGATTCGTTGCGCTGCTCGTAGTCGACCCAGTCGACCCGATCCGGCGGTGYGTAGGTCGGCACGACGTACACCTTCATCCAGTTCGGCACGGTACGGGCGAGGCCCGGTCCGAGCTGGTCCGGGCAGACCAGCATCACATCACCGGGCCGGGCGGTCCGCTCGAGGACCTGCGCGGCCTCGGTGGCCTGGCTCCGCTCCCGGTGGATGTCGGAGGTCCCGGCGAGCAGACCGGTCAGGGCGGCGACGGCGACCACTCCATGGAACACCCGCCGATCGGTGATGATCGTCGCGCCGAGCCCGATGACCAGCAGGAACGGCACGAAGGCGGTGGCGGTGTACCGGTCGGCCCAGGCGTTGCCGACCACCTTGCCCGCCGTCACCGCGACGACGAGTGTGCCGGTGGCCAGCAGGAACAGGGTCCGACCCGGTTCGAGACCACGCAGATCGAGAAGGATGAACCGGCTACCCGCGGGCCGGCCGGCGATGCCGGCGGCGGCGAGACCGGTGATCAGGAACAGCAACAGGCGACCCAGGGTCGTCGGGCCGCCGGCCCACTGGCCGTAGGCGTGGGAGATCGCGGCATAGCTGGCGGGCTCGCCCCAGGGGGTGCCGGTGTGGGCAAGCTGGTCGAAGAAGTCGGGCAGCCACGGGGCGAAGACCAGCCCGCCACCGACGATGCCGAGCAGCCCGAAGACCGGCCCCCGCCGCTGCGGGGTGAGGAAACGGGTCGGTGTCCGGTGACTGTGGGGGGCGCCCCGGCCCCGGCTTCCCGGGCTTCCCGGGCTTCCCGGGGCGGAACGGTATCCGGGTACACCTGTCGGGCCCGGATCGTTCGCCGAGGCGGTCATGCCGCCCGGCACACCCGCCGGGTCCGCCGCGCCCGCCCCGCGCCGGATCTGGCGCGCGACCCACCACGGACGGGCCACCAGCAGCAGGACCAGCCACGTTCCGACCGTGAGCAGCAGGTAGAGGCACCAGTAATGGGTCAGCGCCAGGCCTCCCGCGCAGAGCGCCAGGGCGATCGTCGATCTGATCGACGGTGCCCGCAGGACGCGCTCCAACGCCAGTCCACCCAACGCGGTGAGCAACACGATGAGGCTGTACATCCGGGTCTCGGTCCCGAAGTACAACGCGAACGGCGACGTGAGGTACAGCACGACGCTGACCCGCGCCGCCCGCTCGCCGACCACGCGGCGGGCGAGCAGGAACAGCGGCCACGCCGCACCGATGTTGATCAGCGCGGACAGGGAGCGGACCGCGAAGGTGCCCTCGCCGAACGCTTTGATCCAGCCGTGGAGCACCAGGTAGTACAACGGCGGTGAGCCGTCCCGTAGCAGGCCGTCCCACATCGTGAAGGCCGACCCACGCAGGGGCAGGCGGGCGATGGCGACGCTCTGCGCCTCGTCCAGCCAGAGTGCCTGGCTGGCGGTGAACCGCACGATCACCGAGACGGCGAGGAGCACTCCCATCACCGCGGTGAAGATCCGTCCCGCACGGCCGGATGCGTTCCCGACCTGGTCGACCGGCTCGGGGATCTGCTCCGCCGGCCGGACCGCGACATCCGTCACGGTCAGTCCCTTCCGTCCACATTGACMGGACTGCGACGGGCCGGCCGGTAGACGATCGGCCGGCCGGGCAGGGCCGCATCCGGTACCAGTCTCGCGTGGCGCGCCCCTACGCCTCGATGATGTTCCGGATGGGTGATGGGACGCGGCCCGTCCCATCACCCATCCGATCCGTACCCGGTAATACCGGGTACGTCCCCGGCCATGCCGGCCGGCCCCGGAAGTGGAGCGGGCGCCGACGGTGAAACGCGCCCGACAACCTGCCCGACAACCTGCCCGACAACGCGCCTGACATTGTGGCGGCGTCCGTCGAACCCGTGCCCCGGACGAACCCGTCCCGGATGAATCCGTGCTCCGGACGAATCCTCCGTCAGGACCGGGYGATGCCCCGGGCCGGCGACGAAACCTCCTCGTGGTAATCCTCCTCGACGTTGACCTCCCACACATCGTGCTTGGTGCCGTCGATGATGTTCTGGACCGTGAGCATCGCGGTGAGCATCGAGTGGTCCTGATTGTTGTAACGGTGCATGCCGTTACGGCCGACCGGGTGGACGTTCGGCGTGTTCTCGGCCAGCCAGGCGCGGATGATATCGACGTTCTTCTTGTAGTGTAGGTCGTAGTATGGATATGCCTTCGGCATGCGTACGACGAAACCCTCTTCCACCTGCTGGGCCCTGATCAGACCCAGCTCGACGAGTTCTTTCGTCCCGAGCGCGACCAGTTCCTCATCGGAGGCGTTCCAGGTCTCGTCACCCTCGAAGACGAAGTACTCCAGGCCGAGGCAGGTACGCCCGTCCTTGACCAGGAATGGCGACCAGGAGGCGAAGTTCTGGATCCGGCCGACCTTGACGGTGGGGGAGTGGATGTAGATCCAGTTGTCCGGGAAAGCGGCCGAGGCCGGCACCACGAGGGCGATGGTGAGGAAGTCGCGGTACTTCAGCGCGTTCGCCGCGGCCAGCACGTGGGCCGGTGCCGGCGGGTCCATCACCCGGACGAGGGAGGAGAACGACATCGACGAGATGATCTCGTCGGCCTGGTACTGGTACTCGCTGCCGAGGTCGGAGCGCGAGGACTCCGGGGCGCCGGCCCCTGGGCCGTACCCGCCGGTCRCGGTCGTGGTGACGCCGGTCGCGCGGCCGTCGGCATGGTGGATCTTGCGGACCTTCTCCTCGAAGACCACCCGGCCACCCTGCTTAATGATCTTGTCGGTGGCGGTCTCCCACATCATTCCGGGCCCGTACTTGGGGTACTGGAACTCCTCGATGAGGGAGGTGATCTCCTTCTGGTTCCGCTTCGGTAGGACCGCGTTCACGATCGCGTTCATCATGGACAGGCTCTTGATGCGCTGCGCGGCCCAGTCCGAGGGCATCTCGCTCACCGGAACGCCCCACAGTTTCTCGGTGTAGGTCTTGAAGAAGGTGCGGTAGAGCCGCCAGCCGAAACGGGCCACCAGCCAGTTCTCGTAGTTGCTCTKGTCCTGCGGCGGCCGGATCCGGGCCGCGGCGTAGGAGGCGATGCAGCGCGCCGCCTCGACCAGGCCAAGCCCGCCGAGCGCGTTTCCCGCCTTGAGTGGGTAGTCGAAGAACTTCCCGTTGTAGTAGATGCGGCTCGATCGGGGGCGCAGCAGGAAGTCCTCGTCCGGCAGGATTTCGTGCCAGAGCTTTTCGACCTCGGGAACCTTGGTGAAGAAGCGGTGGCCGCCGATGTCGAAACGCCAACCTTCACGCTGGGCCGTACGGCTGATTCCGCCGACGACCGAGTCACCCTCGATAATCGTCACGGGGACGTCCCGTTTCACCAGCTCCCAACCGGCGGTCAGACCTGCCGGTCCGGCTCCGATGACGACTACCTCTGGCTTTTCGGTCACTGTGCCGGACCTCTCCTCAACACACACTCATGGTCACTCGGGTGGACGGACACCGGGCATCGCGCCACCGGGACGCCGGGCCCCTGGGACCGGTCCTGGGTCGCAAGTGTTGCATGGCGCGAGCGGAGACCCGTCCGCACCCCCTCGACCTGTCCGCACCCCCTCGCCCCGACACGATGCGATGATCCGTTATACGTCCGCCCTATTCCCATAACGCGCCTCCGCGCCGCCTGATCGGGTGGGGCTCTGGCATCGTGCGCACATGGGATTGTCGATACCCGGCCAACGGGCACCGCAGACCTCGCCTCCCCCGGACGGGCCGGTTCCTCCGGGGCGGGTGATGCCGGCGATTCTGGTCGGTTGGTGCGCGGTGGCCGGTGGCATCGCGGCCAAGGACGGTCGGTACGGCGCCTGGGCGCTGTCGAGTGTCCTGGTAGGTTTCGCGGCGGTGGTCCTGGCGGTCGTGGCCACCGCCGGCACCAGCAGCACCGCCGGCACCAGCAGCACCGCCGGCACCAGCAGCACCGCCGGCACCGCCGTGGCCGTGCGCCCGCGCGGGTGGTTCGGGGCGTGGCTGCTCGTGGCGGTCGTGATCGGCGTCGCGCCGCTCGTGCGCCGTCCCCGCTACTACGCCGCCGGCCGGTTCGCCACGGCGGCGGACGTGCTCGCGATCCTCGCGGGCCTGCTCGCCGCCGGGTCGATCATGGTCATGCTGCACCACGTCGGCCGGGGGCGTCGGATCGGCCGGGAGCACCACCGGGGCCGGGGCCGGCTCGATGTGCTCGCCTCTCCGTGGGTGTTCTGGCTGGTCCTGGCCTTGGCCTGTGCGGCGGGCGTCGCTACGATCCGCGCCGCGCCGACGCCCCGCATCGACGTCTTCCACCTGCTCCAGGTCTCCGCGGCCGGCCTGCCGCACGGGGCCGACATGTACCGGCAGCAATGGGCGCCGAGCCGGGCCGAGTACCCGGTCGACGGCCTGTTCGACGTCTACCCCTATCTACCGGTCACGTCCGTGCTCCTGGCTCCCTTCCGGCTTCTGCTCGGTGACGTCCGTTACGGCCTGCTGCTGGCCCTGGCGGTGGCGGCGGTCCTGATCCGCGCGGTCGCGGGACGGGCACCCGCGGCGCCGGCGGTGGCCGCGCTGCCGTTGCTGGTCGTCGTGTTCCCCGAGTCGATGTACGCCCTGCAGCAGTCCTGGACCGAGCCGTTGCTCGTGGCGTGCCTGGCGGCGACGGTGTGGGCGTCGACGAGCGGGCGGGGACGGGTGGCGGTCGTCACGTTCGCGCTCGCCCTGGCGACCAAACAGCACGTCGCGCTGCTGATCCCCCTGGCGGYGGGCTACCCCGCGTTCGGGCCCCGCCGGACGGCCTCGGCCGCGGCCGCGGCGGCGCTCCTCGTTGCCCCCTGGGTGCTGGCCGGTCCCCGGGACTTTCTCGACGACGCGGTCTGGACGAACCTCCACTACGAGGTGCTCGCCCACTCGCTGTCCCTGCCGGGCCTGGCGTCGCATTTCGGGGTCACGCTCGGATTCGGCTCGACCGCGGTCGCCCTCCTCGGTGCCTACACGGCGGCCTGGCGGGCTCGCGGGGACGCCACCGGGTTCTGCCTGGGGGCGGCGTTGGTCCTGCTCACCCTGAACCTGATGAACAAGCAGACCTTCTTCAACCACTACACGTTGCCGATGGGTCTGCTCGTGCTGGCCGTCGCGGCCCTCGCCGTCGACGACCCCGCCCGCGCCGTTGACGACCCCGCCCGCGCGGGCGGTCAGCGCAGCGTGGAGAACCGTTCMAGCGACGCGCCCTCGTACAGGTTGCGCCGCTCGACCTGCACGGTGCGGTCGCGCAGCGTGGCGAGTTGGTCGGACAGCACGGCGCAGGCGCCCTCCAGGAACCGGTAACCGTCCGCGCGGACGAGCAGCACGGCGTGGCCGGGGCCGGCCAGTTCGTTGACCTCGGCCGCGAAGCTGGTGCCGTTCGCCCGTTTCATCCGGTCGGCGTAGTCGACCCAGTCGACGAGCGCCGGGCCGGAACTGTCCGCGTACACGATCTCCCGTACCGTGACTTCGCCGTGCCGTTCGATTGCCCGGTGCACGGCCGGGCCGAGCTGGTCCGGGCAGTAGGCGACCACGTCTCCCGGCCGGGCCAGCGCGACGATCCGGCCCGCGATCTCCCCGGCCTGGGTGCGTTCGGTCCGGGCGAGCTGCCACCCGCCGAGCAGGCCGCTGAGCGAGGCGACGATCAGTACCCCGGCCCGCACCCGCCGGCCCGGCAGTTGGGCGATGCCGAGCGAGGCGAGCAGCAGGCAGGCCGGCAGGGCGATGCCGGTGTAGCGCTCGGCATATGCGCTGCCGCCGAACATGTTCACGCAGTAGGCCAGGACGAGGGGGRCCAGCCAGATCGCGGCCAGGTAACGGCCCGGCACCCGGCCGGAGACCTTGACCGCGAGCTCCCGCCCGTCCGGACGCGCGGTCAGGCCGATGAGCGCGCCCCCGAGCAGCACGATGCCGAGCAGCGCACCGGTGGAGGTCGGGCCGGCCCAGTCGAAGACCGTGTCCAGCAGCACCTGGGCCTGCACCTTGGGCGCCCAGGGCGTTCCGGTGTGCAGCATCTGGAACAGGAACGACGGCATCCACGGCGCGAACAGCACGGCGGAAGCCGCCATCGCGGCGAAGGCCCGCAGGGTCACCTGCCGGTACTGGGGTCGCCGCCGGGCCTGTAGCAGCATGAACGCCGCCACGGTGAAGATCAGCAGGAACGTCCAGTAGTGGGTGTAGACGAGGGCGGCGGTCGCCAGCGTCAGCATCGCCAGCCGTGCCGGCTCGGAGCGTTCCAGCGCCCGCACGGTCGCGAGCCCGAACACCAGCACCAACAGGACGACCAGCGAGTACATCCGCGTCTCGCTGCCGTAGCGGATCGCGTAGGGAGAGCAGGCGAACATCAGCAGGGTCGCCAAGCCCACCCAGGCGTCGGCGTCGCGGCCACCGTTGCCGGCCTGGAAGGCCGTCCGGCCCACCCGCCGTCCGGCCAGCCACGCCGCCGGCAGCGTCGCCAGCGACAGCACCCCGGACAACGCCCGGACGGCGACGTCCCCGTCGCCGAACACCGCGATCCAGGCGTGCAGCAGCAGGTAGTACAGCGGCGGTGAGCCGTCGTGCCGCAGCGCGTCGAGCAGCTGTGGGACGGGGCGCGAGGCGATRGCGACCGTCAACGACTCGTCGAGCCACAGATGGCTGGGGGTGGCGAACCGCATCAGCGCGCCGGCGGCAACGGCGAGTATGACAGCGACTACCAGCAGCTGCGGGCTGGCCGCCGCGATCCGCGCCACGGCGGTGGTCGTGCGCGCGGTCCCGGGCGTGATGACCGTCCCGGTCGTGACATCGGCTGTGGCGCTGTTCGCGGCTGTGGCGCTGTTCGCGGCTGTGGCGCTGTTCGCGGCTGTGGCCACGACCGCGGTCGCGGTCACGTCCACCGGCGCCTGGGGGCGGCGGGGACCCGAGAGCACCGCCGGCCCGGATCCGGTGTCCTGGCCGACGGTTGGACTCCCGGATGCGTCTACGTTCACCATGCCCCCTCGTCTGCCACGATCTTGCCTCCTGTCAGAGAACCGCCTTCCGCCGGGTGGCCGCAGTCGCCTGCTGGCGGGGATGTACGCCCCGACACTTCAGACTGTCATCCGTTCGTCGCCGTCCCGTACGCGGGCTGCCTCCCCAGCGGTCGCGCCGCCCGCCCGCCGCGCGTCGGATCCGCCATCGGGCCTGCCGTCCGGCCCCCCGTCGGGATCTTCGTCGGGATCTTCGTCGGGATCGTCGAAGCCGCCGGCGGTCTGCCCGGCGAGCRGAGCCGGGAGCAGCGTCGTGCGGCGCCGTCCGCCCGAGCTCCGCACGGCGTTGCGGATGGCCGGGCCGTTCACGGCCACAATCGACAGGTGGGCCTGCGCCCGGGTCAGCGCCGTGTAGATCAGCGGACGGGTGAGCATCCGGCCGGCCTCCGGCGGGAACACGGCGACGACGGCGGGCCACTCGCTGCCCTGCGCGCGGTGCACCGTCACCGCCCAGCCGTGCCGCAGATCACCGAGGACACCGGCGGGCACCTCGACGACGCCGCCGGGAAACGCGACCCGCAGCGCACCGCGTTCGCCCAGCGCGACGACGGTGCCGATTTCGCCGTTGGCGAACCCGACGTCGATATGGTTCGCCGTGGCCACCACACGGTCCCCGATGTCGAACCCGGAGACGGYGCCGCCGCCCGGGTTCAGCGTGCCCTTCAACGCGGTGTTGAGCGCCGTGGTGCCTGCCGGACCGGCGTGCACCGGGGTCACGACCTGGATGTCCGCGACGGGAATGCCGAGCGCGCGGGGGATGGAGTTGGTGACGAGCTGGACGGTGCGATGCGCAGCCTCGCCGGAGCTGCCGGACGGCACCACCACGACCTCCCGGCCAGGCCCCGGCGGCGGCAGCTCCCCGCCGCGTACCGCGGCGGCCATCGTCGCGATGGCGCCGCCGTCAGCCTGTCGGTACAGCCGCCGCAGCTCGGTCACCGGGACCTCACCGGACTCGAGCAGGTCGGCGAGGATCTGCCCCGGTCCGATGCTCGGCAGCTGGGCCGGGTCCCCGACGAACATCAGGTGCGTGCCGTCCGCGCAGGCGTCGAGCAGCGCGGCGGCGAGCTCCGCGTCGAGCATCGACGCCTCGTCGACGACGACGAGGTCGGCGTCGATCGGGTTGTGCTCGCCGCGCGCGAACCCGCTGCCGCGCCCCTGGGCCTGCAACAGCCGGTGCAGGGTGCTCGCCGGCGCCCCGCACAGCTCCTCGAGGCGTTTGGCAGCCCGTCCGGTCGGCGCGGCCAGTGCGACGACCGCCTCGGCCGCCCAGGCCAGTCGTACGACGGCCGCGACCGTGCGGCTCTTGCCCGTTCCCGGCCCACCGGTGAGCACACTGACGCCGGACTCCAGCGCGGCGCGCGCCGCCGCGAGCTGGAGCTCGTCCAGCCCGGTCACCACCTCGTCGTTTGCCGGTCCGCCGTCGTTTGCGGGTCCGCCGCGGCCCGCCGCGGCGGCGTCCCGGTTCGTGTCCCCCTCGGTGCCATCGGCGCCGAGGGGGCTCTCGTCCCCCCCGTCCTTGTCGTCATCCTTGTCGTCGTCGAACGTCAGCGCCGTAGGAGGCGGGGCGGTGGCGGCCCATGCGGACACGGCCCGCCCCGCCGGATCGTCGTCGTCGACGGATCCCAACCCGTCGTACCCAGGCCCGTCGTACCCAGGCCCGTCATCGGGTCGGCGGCGGGCTCTGGGGGCGCCCGCGCGCAGCGGCTCGGCGGTCGCCGTCAGCCGTTCGATGCCGTCCGCGACGGACTGCTCGGCCATCGCGTACCGCTCCAGCGCGATCCGGTCGCCGACGGTGATGATCCGCCCGTCGTCGAGCGCCACGGTCAGCGCCGCGCTCGGATCGGCCACCCCCTCGCGCGCGGCGGCACGCAGCACCGCCTGCACGGGGCCCGCGGTGTCCCCGGCCCGGGAGGCGGCCCGGCCGAGCAGATGGGTGAGTACCGCCGGGCCCCGGCGCGGATCGTCGCGCTGCAGACCGCGGCGGCGGGCGAACCGGTCGGCCTGGGCGATCTCGGTGTCGGCGGCGGTCAGCAGCATCCACGGATCGGCCCGCAGGAGGTCGGCGGACGCGGGTCCCAGCAGGTCGGTCACCCCGCGCGCGAGCCGGGCCGGAAGATCCGCGGCGACGAGCAGTTCGACGACCGCGTACGTGCCCGCCACGGCGCGGAAGCTGTCGGCGAGCCGCCGGGCCCGCGGCCCGGTGACCCCCTCGACGGTGCCCAACCGGCCGACGTCGACGTGGTCGGGCCGGGTGATCCCGGCCGCGGGCAGCCGGCCGGCCGTCGTGCGGCCCARCCCCGGCCACAGCCCCGCCCCGCAGAACGCGGCGAAGACCTCCTCGGGGTCCGCTGGCTGCGGGTCCGCTCGTGCCTGCGGGCCGACCGCGTCGGGCTCCGTGGTGGAAGCGGTCGTGTACTCGTCCGGCATGCCGGGAAGCGTAACGACGAACCGTTCCGCCGCTGTTGTAGCCCGCTGGGTAGCGTGGTATCCGGGACGGCGCTGTGGCGGCATGGCTGTAGGAAGGCGATGTCGCGTGTTCCGACCGATGCGCGTCCGGGCCCACCCGTGCGTCCGGGCCCACCCGTGCGTCCGGCCCGGCGGAGACAGTGAGYGTCAGCAACAGAAGGGACGGACCGGTTGACCACAGTCCTGCTGGTCCGCCACGGCCTGACCGCCGTGACCGGCAAGATCCTGCTTGGTTGGACGCCCGGCGTGGGGTTGGACGACCGTGGCCGCCGCCAGGCGTCGGACCTGGCGCGACGCCTCGCGGACATCCCGCTGGCGGCGATCGTCAGCAGCCCGCTCGACCGCTGCCGCCAGAYGGCCGCGGCGATCGCCGGACGCYGTCCGGTCAGCGAGGCCAGCCCGGGCGGTCCGCGGCAGGTCGAGATCGACGAGCGGCTCGGTGAGTGCCGGTACGGTGACTGGACCGGGCAGGAACTGGCGACCCTGGCGAAGGATCCGCTCTGGGCGGTGGTGCAGAGCCATCCCAGCGCGGTCGTCTTCCCCGGTCCCGAGGGTGAGGCACTACGGGACACGCAGGCCCGTGGGGTGAGCGCCGTGCGGGAGTGGAACGAGCGGCTGGGCCCGGACGCCACCTGGTTGCTGTGCTCGCACGGCGACGTGATCCGCACGGTGGTCGCCGACGCCCTGGGCATGCATCTGGACATGTACCACCGGATCACCGTCGATCCCTGTTCCCTGACCGTGATCCGCTACAACGAGCGCCGCCCCTTCGTCCGGCGCATCAACGACACCGGCGGGGACGTCGTCGAGCTCCTCCCACCGCCGCTACCCCGGGCAGAGGGCTCCGCCGGGGCCGCCGACGCCGCGGCGTCGTCTCCCGGGTCCCGGAAGTCGCCGGAGCCGCCGGAGTCGCCGGGGTCCAGCGGGCTCGACGTGGACGAGGTGATCGGTGGCGGTGCCGGCGGTTTCCGTCCCAGCGCCGGTGGTGGAACGGGCTGATCGGGCATGCCGCGCCGGATACACGTCTTCGACCCGCCGCAGCGGTTCGTTGTGGGCACCGTAGGCCTTCCCGGCGCCCGATCGTTCTACCTGCAGGCCCGCGACGGGGCGCGGGTCGTCACCGTCGCGGTGGAGAAGGCACAGGTCGCATTGCTTGCCGAACAGCTGACCGAGCTGCTCGACGAGTTGGGCCGCCGCGGCGCGACGCCGCCGCCCGAGCCCG
This sequence comes from Frankia sp. CcI156, assembly GCF_001983015.1. NCBI lineage: Bacteria > Bacillati > Actinomycetota > Actinomycetes > Frankiales > Frankiaceae > Frankia > Frankia sp. CcI156. The sequence goes on along the minus strand of NZ_MOMD01000033.1, from coordinate 53,459 downwards.
CCCCGGCCGACCCCGACCTGTCCCCGCTCGATCTGCCGATCGACGAGGAGTTCCAGGCCGCGACGATCGCGCTCGGCTGGGATCCGCGTGGCGGACGGGTCGTCATCGAGGCGCAGGCGACGGGCCTGGCCGACTCGATCGTCGGATTCTCCGACGATCCCGACGGGCCGGACGCCGTCCGGGTCCTGCTGGGGTCCGAGCAGGCGCGCTCGTTCGTGCAGCGCGCGGCGCGGGTCCTGGCCGCGGGCCGGCCCTCCTGCCCGTTGTGCGGGCAGCCGTTGGACGACGGTCACGTCTGCCCGCGCCAGAACGGTCATCTGCGTTGATGCGGCCGGCGAGGGGCGCCGGGCCCGCCCGCCGCGGGTGCGCGGTTCGTGGTAGCGGTGCGGTTCGTGGTAGCGGTGCGGTTCGTGGTAGCGGTGCGGTTCGTGGTAGCGGTGCGGTTCGTGATAGCGGTGTGGTCCGGTAGGCCGGACGGTGTGGGAGAGATGTCGCTCACCGTCCGGTCCGGTGACATCACCCTGCCGGACCGGACAGACTGAGGTGATGGGCGTCTCCGCGGCGAGTTCCACTCCGGGGTGGCGACCGCCACTGCATCCGATCGACGGGGGTGGCCTCGACGCCCCCGCCGCCCTCGACCTCCTTCGCCGCGGTGACCTCGAGATCACCGCCCGGCTGGTCGACGCGAGCAACACGACGCTCTGCTGCGACATCTGCGCCGACGGGRTGACCGGCCGCTGCGTCTACAAGCCGGTCCGCGGCGAACGCGCCCTGTGGGACTTCCCGGACGGCACCCTCGCCGCCCGCGAGCTGGCCGCCTACGAGGTCTCCGAGCAGCTCGGGCTTGGCATCGTCCCGCCCACCATTCTGCGTGACGGCCCGTTCGGCGAGGGCATGGTGCAGCTGTGGATCGACACCGACGTCACCGTGGACCTGGTGGCGCTGACCCGGTCCGACGACTCCCAGCTGCGCCGGATCGCCCTGTTCGACGTCGTCATCAACAACGCCGACCGCAAGGGTGGGCACCTGCTGCCGGCGCCCTCCGGCCGGATTCACRGCATCGATCACGGTGTGACCTTCCACACGGACGGCAAGCTGCGCACCCTGCTGTGGACCTGGCGGGGAAGGCGGCTCGACGCCGAGGAGACCGCCTTGCTCGACGACCTGCGTGAGGCGCTYGCGGGCCCCTTCCGGGACCGGCTCGAGGAGCTGCTCACGGTCACCGAGGTCGACGCCCTCACCGTGCGGGTCGACGGGCTTCTGGCCGAGGGCCGGTTCCCGTTGCCCTCGGGGGACTGGCCGGCGATCCCCTGGCCGCCGTTCTGAGCGGGTTCCGGTTCTGAGCGGGTTCCGGTTCTGGGCGGGTCACCGGTGCGGATACAGGTGCGGGAGAACATGGGATGTCACCGTCGGTGACCCGAGGTGGATCGGCTTGGGATGCTGTCGGCTACGCTGCGGTTACTCTCCTTGTGCCCGCCGGAGAGTCGGTTCGCGGTTACTCTGACACGCATGCAGGCGTGGCCATCTCCTCCGATACGTYCTCTTCCCGGTCACGGGAAGYCACTGAGGATCTTCGATACGGCCACGTCGAGCGTACGCGAGTTGGCGCCGGCCGTCACCGCAAGGCTGTATGTGTGTGGCATCACGCCCTATGATGCGACGCATCTGGGGCATGCCTTCACCTACCTCACCTACGACCTCGCGCAGCGTGTGCTGCGAGACGCCGGGCATCACGTCCACTATGTACAGAACGTAACGGATGTCGATGACCCGTTGCTTGAGCGAGCCACCCGTGACGGGCTGGACTGGCGGGCCCTCGCCGACCGGGAGATCGACCTGTTCCGCGAGGACATGACCGCGCTGCGGATGTTGGCGCCGGACGCCTACGTCGGGGTGGTCGAGGCCATCCCGATGATCGTCGACATGGTGGTGGAGCTCGTCGACCGGGGCGCGGCCTACCAGGTCGACGACGACCTGTACTTCTCGATCGCCACCGCACCCGCCTTCGGGGAGATCTCGCATCTCAGCCGGGCCGAGATGCTGGCGATCTGCGCCGAGCGCGGGGGTGACCCGCGCCGGACCGGCAAGAAGGACCCCCTCGATCCGCTGCTGTGGCGCGCCCACCGCCCCGGCGAGCCGTCCTGGCCMTCGCCGTTCGGCCCCGGCCGGCCCGGCTGGCACATCGAGTGCTCCGCCATCGCCCGCCACTATCTCGGCGGGGTCATCGACATCCAGGGTGGCGGAACCGACCTGAGCTTTCCGCACCACGAGTGYAGCGCGGCGCACGCCGAGGTCGCCGCCGGCATCCGGCCGTTCGCCCGCAGCTACGTGCACACCGCGATGGTGAGCCTCGACGGCCACAAGATGTCGAAGTCGCGGGGCAACCTGGAGTTCGTCTCCCGGCTGCGCCGGGCCGGGGTGGATCCGGCGGCCCTGCGGCTGGCCCTGCTCGATCATCGGCACACCGAGGACTGGGAGTGGACGCCGGGCCTGCTCGACGACGCCGTGGACCGGATGAACCGGTGGCGGGCCGCCGTCGCCCTGCCCACCGGGCCTGACGCCATGGGACTGCTCGCCGCCGTGCGTGAGCGGCTCKCCGACGACCTCGACGCCCCGGGTGCCGTCGCCGCGGTGGACGCCTGGGTCGGCGCCGCGCTCGCTGATGCGGGCGGCTCCGCCGGTGCGGGCCCGGATCCCACCCATCAGGGGGGTCCGGTTCGCGGTTCTGGCGGTGACGTGCCCGCCTGGGGGGAGGCGCCCGCACTCGTGCGGCGCCTCGTTGACACACTGCTGGGCGTAGACCTTGAACCCGTCAGACCCAGAGGGAGCTGAGGATGGGAGCTCACCATCGCCGGGYGGATCCCGGGGCAGCGACCGAACGGCCCGCCTTCGACGAGGTCGCGCATGGCTACGACCCTCATCAGGTCGACGACTACCTGGCCACGCTGTGGCGTTACGCCAGCCAGGTGACCTCGCGCGCGGCCGCGGCCGAAAGCGCCCTGAAGCACGAGCGGGCCCGCAGCGCGAACATGGGCGTCGAGGGCCTGGCCGCGCAGGCCGGCGGTCGGATCGGCCAGATGCTGACCATCGCCCAGCAGGAGGCCGAGGAGATCGTCACGGGCGCCCGCCAGATCGCGGAGGCGGCGCTGGAAGAGGTGATCGAGGACGCCGGGGCGAACCACCCGATCGTGCGGGAGGCTCGGGAACAGGCCGAGAAGCTCCTCCTCGACGCCGTGGAGGAGAGCCGCCGGCTCGCCCGGGAGCGGCATGCCGAGCTGGAGGTGGAGATCGCCCGGTGCACCGCCTCGCTCGAGGCGCTGCGTCACCAGCAGGGTGAGATCATCGGCGCGATGCTGCGCCTGCGGGGGGTCCTGGCCTCCGACGAGGTGGACCGGGCGGTCACCGACCTGGCCCGGGCGGGTGCGGCCGCGCCGACGACGTCGGGCACGTCTGGGACGCCGGGCGGAGCCGGTCCTGCCGGTTTTCCCGCGGGCGGTGCGGTCCCCGCGGGCGGTGCGGGAGCGTCGGATCTTTCCGAGACCGCGTGGGCGACCGGTCGCGTCGCCGGCCCGGGGCGGCGTTCCCCGGGCCGGCATCGTCAGGCCGACGTCGCGGACGCGGAATCCCACACCCCGCCCACTCCGCGCGAACCGGTCACGAACTCGGCGAACGTGCCGTTCCGCCGTGGCGCCGACGAGGACATCATCGACGCCGAGATCGTCGAGGAGTAGCGAGATCGTCGAGGAGAAGGGTGGCCCGGTGGAGGTGCGGGGTGCGCCCTGGGCTCCCGGCCCGGGCGTACCCTCGCCCCCTTTCCTTCTTCTACCGATTCTTCTACCGGGCCGGCTCTCTTACCGGCCTTTACTGGCCGCGACGGCGCAGGTACCGTTCGAACTCCCGGGCGATTGCGTCCCCACTGGCCTCGGGCAGCGCCGTCTCGGGCTCGCGTGACTCCAGCGAACGGACGTACTCGGCGACCTCGGTGTCCCCGGCGGCGAGCTCGTCCACCTGCCGTTCCCACGCCTTCGCCCGCTCGGGAAGGTCACCCAGCGGGATCTCGATGTCCAGCAGGTCCTCCACTCGGCGCAGCAGCGCGAGGGTCGCCTTGGGACAGGGCGGGTTAGCCACGTAGTGCGGCACCGCCGCCCAGAACGACACCGAGGCGAGCTCGGCCCGTGCGCATGCCTCCCCGAAGACGCCGACGATGCCGGTCGGCCCCTCATAACGGGACGGCTCCAGCCCGAGTCGGGCAGCCGTTGCCGCGTCCCCGGCGGTTCCGCTGATCGGGACCGGCCGGGTGTGCGGCGAGTCRGCGAGCAGCGCCCCGAGGGAGATCACCATGTCGCTGCCGAGGGCGTGGACGGCCTCGATCAGCTCGTCGGTGAACCCACGCCAGCGCATGTTCGGTTCCAGCCCGCGGATCAGCACCAGGTCCGTCTCGGACTTCGGCGGCCGCGCCACCGACAGGCGGGTGGTCGGCCACGAGATCTTCCGGGAGGCCCCGTCGGTCCCGCTCACCGTCGGTCGGTTCACCTGGAAGTCGTAGTAGTCGTCGGGGTCGATAGCACCGATGACACGGGCCTTGAAGGCGGTCTCCAGATGCTCGACGGCGGCGGACGAGGCATCGGCCGCGTCGTTCCACCCTTCGAAGGCGGCTACTACGACCGGCGACCGTAGTTGACCGACGCCGGAGAACTCGATCACCTACCACCTCCTGCCGCCCCGCGGCGGCCCACTGCCCCCGTGACAGTGCAACGGTACGTCCTCACGGAGACGACTCCTGCCCAGAGCCGACATGCGTGACGTCAGCCTCCCTTATGGCCCGTGAGCCGGTGACCCGCGGACGACCACTGGTCGTCCACGGGGAACCTACGCTGGTCCAGTCTGCCGATGTTCTCGTGGGAACGCCTTTCCTCGGTCTCTCGATGGCGCTAGACCCGGGCGGATCGGACATCCATTCCGGATCGATGCGGTGGCTGCACCGTATCGGCTCTGAACGGATACCCGCCGTCGCGGGAATGCGAACGGCCCGGCCCAGGGCCGCCGCCGGACCGGCGTGCCCCAGCCCGTGTTTGTGCGGACCGCCGCGCCGAGCACACCCGCGCGGTCCGACGTCACGCCTCCGTTCCCGCAGCTGTGCCACCCCGACCGTGCCATCCGCGACCGTGCCACCCGCGACCGTGCCACCCGCGACCGTGCCGTGGGCAACCCGCCGGGACGCGTCCGGCATTCCCACCCCGCAATCATCACCATGCTGTGATCACCGTACCGTGATCACCGTCGTRCCCGTGGCCGACATCCTCGGAGGCGTCCGGACGGGAGGGTAAACCGTACCGGTGGTAGGAGAAACCCGTCCCGGTACTCTTGGCCAGTGCGCGGTGATCTGGTGTCCGTCCTGACCGAGCGTGTGCTGGTGGCCGACGGCGCCATGGGCCCCCTGTTGCAGGCGGCCAGCCTCTGCCTCGACTCGGTGAATYTCGAGGACGGCGACGGCCCGTCGCGCGCCGAGGAGTTCCAGCTCGTGCCGGAGCAGTCCACCTCGGCGATCATCCTGTGCCACCCGGAGGCGAAGTACTTCGCGGCCACGTAGGCACCGTGCGGTCAACCGGGCACCGTGCGGCCGGACGACCCTGAGCTACCGAGCTACCTGAGCTAGGAGTGGACGTGGGRAGCCTTGCGGCGGTTTTCTTCGACATGGATGGCCTGCTCGTTGACACCGAGCCGATTTGGACCATCGCCGAGCACGAGGCGGCGGCGCGGCTGGGCGGCGAGTTCACCCCGGCGATGAAACGAGCCATGATCGGCCACGGCATCGACACCGCCGTGCCGCTCATGGTGTCGATGCTCGGCCTGCCGGCGTCCGACGTGGCGCCGACGGCGGAGTTCCTGCTGCGCCGCTCCGCCGAGCTGTTCCGCGAGCCCGGTGCGATCGTCCCGCAGCCCGGGGCGGTGGAGCTGCTCGTCGCGCTGCGAGCGGCGGGTGTCCCGACCGCGCTGGTCTCCTCGTCCTTCCGCGACCTGATGGAGCCGGTGCTGCACGTCGTCGGTGACGAGTTCTTCGCCGTGACGGTCGCCGGCGATGAGGTCACTCGCCGCAAGCCGGACCCGGAGCCCTACCTGACCGCCGCCCGGGTGCTCGGCGTCGACCCGGTTCGCTGCGTCGTCTTGGAGGACAGCCCGTCGGGAGCGCGCGCCGGGGTGGCGGCCGGGTGCGCGACCATCATGATCCCGTCCATGCCGGATCTGCTCGACCTGACCGCTTCGGGGGCCTTGGAGGCTTCGGGGGCCTTGGAGGCCTCGGGCGTCGCGGCTCGCGGCGAGCCGGTGCCCGCCGGGCTTGCGGCGCTCCTGGCGAGCCTGCACGACGTCACCCCGGACCTTATGGAGTCCCTCACCACCCCCCGCCTCAGCCCGTCCCTTCGCCCCAGCCGCCCTGGATACGAGCTTGGGGGAGTAAGGCACGGTTTTGGGGGCGAAGACCGGGCGTAGGTCCCCCGAACGGCGTCGGAKGGGGTGTGGGGTTGGGTGGGTCAGACGGCGGAGATGGCGCGCAGGACGTCCATGCGAGCGGCGCGCCGGGCGGGGAAGACAGCGGCGAGCACGCCGAGGATCGCCCCGGTGAGGACCACGAGCAGGATCGTCCGTACCGGGTAGGCGAACGTGCTGATTCCCAGGGAGGCCAGCGCCTTCGTCAGCGCCCAGCCGAAGATGCTCCCGACGACGACGCCCAGCACGGCTCCGAAGACCGAGATGATCACTGATTCAAGGATGACCATCAGCCTCATCTGCGACCGCGTCATGCCGACCGCACGCAGCAGACCGATCTCCCGGGTCCGTTCGATTACHGAGAGCGCCAGGGTGTTGACGATACCGAACAGTGCGATGATGACCGCCAGGGCCAGCAGCACGTAGATGAACCCGAGCAGCTGGTCGACCTGCTTCTCCTGCTGTGCGACGAACTCGGACTGGTCCCGGACCTCCACCGTGGCGAACGACTTGACCACCGTGGCGATCTCGGCCCGGACCATCGCCGGGTCCGCCCCGCTCGCCCTCTTCACCAGGACGAACAGGTCGAGGTCATCGGTGGAGTGCCGGGCGAACTMGCTCGTGGAGATGATCCACTTGCCGGCCACCTGGCTCTTCTGGTACGTGCCCACCAGAGTCAGCTCCGCGCGGCCGTCGGCGAAGGTGACCGGGACCTTCTGCCCCACCCGTAGCTGGTGGTCCGCGGCGGTGGAGTCCTCGGCCAGGATCGTGCCGTCGCCGAGGGCGTGGACGTCACCGGTCACCTCCTTGATGGCCAGCATCTTGACCAGGCCCGCTGGGTCGCCGGCCAGCACCTGGGAGCTCTGCCCGGAGATCTTCACCAGGCCGCCCCGAAGACCCGTGGCGATCTCGATGCCGGGCTTGCCGGCCAGCTCGCGAGCCACCTCACCGCTGAATCCCTGCCCGAAGTTCTGCGGGGTCAGGTAGAAGTCGGCACCGAGGCTGTTCGACACCGTCTCCCGCACCGACTCCTTGATCGACTGTCCGAGCACGGAGAAGGYGCTGACCAGGGCGAGTCCGATCATCAACGCGGAGGCGGTGGAGGCGGTCCGGCGCGGGTTGCGCATCGCGTTCTCCCGGCCGAGTCGGCCGGTGGCCCCGAACATCCTCGCCAACGGTGCGCCGAGGACCCGGGTGATCGGTCYGGACAGCAGCGGTGAGAGGGTGGCGACGCCGAGGAAGATCCCCGCCGCGCCCACCCCGACGGCGGTGGCTCCCGGCTTGCCCGCCGAGGCGGTGCCGAGGATCAGCAGGACGATGCCGAGCGCGGTGAGCACCGACCCGGCGATCGCCCGGGAGCGCAGCGAGCGGGTCGGCAGCACGTAGGTCTCCCGCATCGCCGCGATCGGTGGCACCGACGCGGCCTTGCGGGCCGGCACGAACGCCGCCGCGGCGGTGATGAGCACGCCGACGGCGTAGGCGATCACGACGGTGCGGGGGCGGAAGACCAGCGCACCGCTGGGCAGCGCCACGCCGAACACACCGACGGCGACGCGCAGCAGCAGCGCGAGCCCCGCGCCGGACACCAGGCCGACAGTGGCCCCGGCGAAGCCGACCAGTGCCGCTTCGACCTGCAGGGACACCTGGACTTGACGTTTGCTCGCCCCGATTGCTCGCAGCAGGGCCAGCTCCCGCACCCGTTGGGCGACGAGCATCGTGAAGGTGTTGAAGATGATGAAGGCGCCAACGAAGACCGAGATGGCGGCGAAGATCAGCAGAAAGGTGGAGAAGCCGCTGACGGCGTTCTGCACAGCGCTGGCGCTCTCGTCCGCCAACTGCCTGCCGGTGATCGCCTCGACACCCGGTGGGAGTGCGGCGGCGACCCGGGCCCGCAGCTCCTCCTGGGTCAGGCCGGGCCCGGCGGCCAGGTGGATCGCGCTGAACCGGTCGGGCGCGAGCAGGACCCGCTGGGCGGTGGCGGTGTCGAACGCGGTGACGGCGGCGCCCCCGAGACTGTCCTGACCGCCGATCCGGAAGGTGCCGACCAGGGTGTACCGCGCGGGCGGACCCTTGGTCTGCACCGAGATCTTTGCCCCGAGCGACAGATGGAGCTTCTTCGCGGTCGCCCGGTCGACGACGATCTCTCCGGGGCCGGGCGGGCGACCCTCGGCGATCTCCTCCGCCGAGGTGGGCTGACCCCCGGTCCAGTTGATACCGATCCCCGGCGCACCGTTGGTGTTCGAGGGCTTGCCGGTGGCCGGGTTGACGAGGACGGCCTGGCCRTTGACCTTGCCGACCGCCACCCGCACCCCGTCCACTCCGGCGGCGGTGGAGACGAGCGAGGCCGGCAGCGGAGGGCGGCCGACGTCGCTCGTCGGGTCGATGGCGTTGACCGAGCGCACGGCGACGCTGACGTTCTTGTTGATGTCGGCGAAGAGGGTGTCGAACGTCCGGTTGAGGGTGTCGGTCAGGACCAGGGTCCCGGTCACGAAGCTCACCCCGGCGACGACCGCCAGCATGGAGAGCACCAGCCGGACCTTGCGGGCCAGCAGACTCTTGAGGGTGGCGCGCAGCATCGGCTCAGGCCCAGCCCGCCGGCTCCGTGCCGTCCGGGTGGTAACTGTCCCCCCCGCCGTCGACACGGCCGGGGTCGGTGAGCGGAGGCCCGCCGCCAGGCCTCGGCACCGGCCGGTGGTGGGAGCGGCCGGAGTAGTACTCCTCGCCGTGGCGCGTGCCGCCGACCCGCCTTGACGCCGGCTGCCCACCGGCGTCGGGCCCGAGGTCCGGGGCGGGGATCGCCTCGAACTGGCCGGTGCGCCGCTCCGGGTAGTGGCCCTGGTAGGGATCGTGCTCGTCTCGCCCGTAGGTCGGCTGGTCCGGGTAGGCCTGGTCCGGGTAGGCCTGGTCCGGGTAGGCCTGGTCCGGGTAGGCGTAGTCGTCGTAGTCACCGGCAGGCCCGTAGCGACCGTCGGTGTCGTTATGGTCGTCCCGGTCGTCGGCGATCTCGCCGTCGGCCGCCAAGCCGCCCGCGGCGGCGTCGAGGTGCTTCATCCGGTCCAGCACCTCCTCCGCGGTCGGGTTCGCGATCGCGTCAACGAGTCGACCGTCGGCAAGGAAGATCACTTCATCCGAGTAGGACGCCGCCGTCGCGTCGTGGGTGACCATGACGATCGTMTGCCCGAGTTCGGAGACCGAGTCACGCAGGAACGACAGCACCTCGGCTCCCGACCGGGAGTCAAGGTTGCCGGTCGGCTCGTCGGCGAAGATGATCTCCGGCCGGGTGACCAGGGCCCGCGCACAGGCGACCCGTTGCTGCTGACCGCCCGAGAGTTCGCTCGGCCGGTGCTTCAACCGCGGTGCGAGACCGACCGCGTCGATGACGGTGCGCATCCAGGCCCGATCCGGCGAACGCCCGGCGATGCTCAACGGCAGCGTGATGTTCTCGGCCGCGGTCAGCGTGGGCAGCAGGTTGAACTGCTGGAAGATGAACCCGATGCGGTCGCGACGCAACCGGGTCAGTTGCTTGTCGGACAGCCGGGACAGGTCCACGTTGCCGATGAAGACCCGTCCCCGGGTGACCGTGTCCAACCCGGCCAGGCAGTGCATCAGCGTCGACTTCCCCGACCCGGACGGCCCCATGATCGCGGTGAATCGGCCGCGGGGGAAGGCCAGGTCGATCTCGCGCAGTGCCGTGACGGTGGTGTCACCGGAGCCGTAGACCTTCGTCAGCCTGGCGGCGCGGGCCGCGGGTGCGGCGTCCGGTCCGTCTTCTCGCCGGCCGCCCGGGTGCTCGGGAACCCGGCCGTCACGGCCGGCACCGTACTCGCCGGGCCGCGACCCGCGGTCCTCTCGGCCGGGCGGGCTGCCCGCGACCGCGCCCCGCTTCCCGCCTCGGGACGATCCGGTCCGTCGGGCCATCGTGATGTCCTCTCCCTCGCGGCGCGCCGTGTCCCTCTCGACACGGTCCCTCTCGACACGTCGTGCCTGCCCTGCCTGCGCTCGGCCCCGACTGACCTGGGACGGCTGTTCGGCTACCGTGGTCGATCTCCCCAACGACCGAACGATGATCGGCATCTCGCCGTCGCTGACTGTACCGCCGGCAGTATTGAAGGTCCGACCAATATTACTTTTGGTGATCGGGCGATATGGCATGCCTCCGAGGACGCCCGGTGGAGCCACCGCCGCCGGCGAGCTGAGGATGCCGGCACCGTAAACGGGCTGTCCGCGGGGAACGGGGTCCGGACGGGGTCCGGCCTGAAGACCGCCATCAGCCGTCCGCCTCGCAGACGGCGGGGGCGGTCTCGTCGAGCGGCACCGCGGATGTCTGCTGCGGTAGCGGTGGTGGGGTGCCGCCGAAGGCTGGGCATCGAGCCTGATGGTCGCACCAGGAACACAGTCTGTTCGGGGTGGCGCGCCAGTCCCCGGTGCGGTGCGCGCGGTCGATCGCCGCCCACAGGGCCTCGATCCGTCGCTCGGCGGCCCGCAGGTCGGCCTCGTCGGGGGTGGCCCGCAGCCAGGTGCGGTCACCGAGGTAGTACAGCCGCAGCTCGCGCGGGATCACCCCACGGATCCGCCAGAGCAGCAGGGCGTAGAACTTCATCTGGAACATCGCCGAGCTCTCGAACGCCGGGCCGGGCGAGCGGCCGGTCTTGTAGTCGACCACCCGCAGGGCGGGTCCCTGCGCCGTGGTCGCCTCGTCAAGCCGGTCCAGGTAGCCCCGCAGCCGCAGGCCGGAGTCGAGCACGTGCTCGACGTACAGCTCGCGGGCCACCGGCGCCAGCCGTGACGGATCCTCCAGCGCGAAGTATCCGGCGAGCAGTTCGCGGGCCGACTCCAACCACGCCGCCAGTTCGTCGCGGCCACCGAACAGCGCCTCGACCGCCGGCTCGCGGGCGCGCACCGTATCCCAGGCCGGCTCGACCAGCTCCCGCGCGGCCTGCAGGGTACGCCGGGACGCCGGGAGATCGAACAGCTTCTCCAGGACCGCGTGCACCACGGTCCCGCGGGTCGCGGCCTCGCTCGGCGGCTCGGGGAGCCGGTCGACGACCCGGAACCGGTAGCGCAACGGACAGTTGACGAAGTCCGCCGCCCGCGACGGTGACAGCGAACCGATCAACGGCCGGGGTGCGGCCGACGCCACCGATCCCGGGATGGCAGGAGAGCGCTGCGTCGAGGTCATGTCCTGGACCCTAGATCCCCCTACCGACATCTTCGCCACTCGGTCCCGGACGACGGGTCGGGGTATGGTCCGTAGCATCGGATCCATGGCGGATCAGCACGGCGGCGCGGGTTCGGGCGGCGCGGGTTCGAGCGGCGCGGGTTCGAGCGCCCACGGCGGCGCGGGCCCGGCGGGGCAGGCTCCGAGTGAGCGACCCCCCGGCGTGCCGGTCGGGCGGATCCGCGGTGTTCCCATCGTCATCTCSCCGTTCGCCCTCGTCTTCGCCGTCCTYGTCGCCTACCTGCTCTCCGGCTCGATCCGCGACCGGCTGCCGCTGGCGTCCGACGGGCGGATCCTCGCGCTCTCCTCGTTGATCTCTATCGGCTTCCTGGCCTCCCTGCTCGCCCACGAGATCGGTCACGCTCTGACGGCGCTGGCGTTCGGTCACACCGTGCGGTCCGTGACCCTGCACGGCTTCGCCGGGTTCACCGAGTTCGAGCCGGAGCCCCGCAGCGCCGGCCGCGAGTTCCTGATCGCCTTCGTCGGCCCGGCGGTCAACGGGGTGCTGGCCGCCGGCTGTCACCTCGGCCTGCTCGGCCTCGACGACACCAGCGACGCCGCCGCGGTCCTGCACGATCTCGGACTCATCAACGCCGCGTTGTTCCTCTTCAACCTGGCACCGGGCCTCCCGCTGGACGGTGGACGGGTGGTCGTCGCCGCGGTGTGGGGTCTGACGCGCGACAAGCTGCGGGGGCTGCGGGCCGGTGCCTACGGCGGGTTCGTCGTCGCCGCCGGCCTGGTCGTCTGGGGTGCGTCGACCTCCGACGGCATCGGCATGGTGTACACCTATGCTCTGGCGGGCTTCCTCGCGTTCGCGGCCTACCAGTCGCTGCGCGCCGCGCAGGTGCGGGAGCGGCTGCCCGGCCTGTGCGCCGGTCGCCTTGCGCGCCGGACGCTGCCCGTCGAGGGTGCCGTTCCGCTGGCGGAGGCGCTGCGGCGAGCTCAGGAGGTCGGCGCCACCGCCGTCGCGGTGATCGACCGTGACGGCAGCCCCCTGAAGATCATGAATGGCTCCGCGGTCGACGCGCTGCCGGAGCATCGGAGACCCTGGATGACCGTGGATGAAGTGAGTCGGGTGATCTCGCCCGGCATGGTCCTCGACGCCGATCTGGAAGGCGAGGCCCTGCTGGCGGCCGTGCAGCGGGTGYCGGCGTCGGAGTACCTCGTCAAGCAGGCGGGCCGCCCGGTCGGCGTGCTCGCGATGGTGGATCTCGTCGCCCGTATCGATCCGGYCGCCGCCGCCCGCATGGTGGCGTCCCGGTGAGCGCCCCGCCCGACGAGTCGGTGTCCCCGGGGCAGGTGCCGTCCCTGGCCGGCGGTTACGCTCCGCCTCCGACCGGCGCCGCTCATCGCCGAGGCCTGTTCACCAAGGGTGACCGGGTGCAGCTGACTGATCCCAAGGGGCGCCGGCACACCGTCGTCCTCGAACCGGGCAGGCAGTTTCACACCCACCGGGGAGCCGTCGAGCACGACGCCCTGCTCGGCCGGCCGGAGGGGATCGTCGTCACCAGCACGGGTGGTACCGACTACCTGGCGCTGCGCCCGCTGCTCGTCGACTTCGTGCTGTCCATGCCGCGCGGGGCGACCGTGGTGTACCCCAAGGACGCGGCGCAGATCGTCACCTACGCGGACATCTTCCCGGGCGCCAGGGTGCTAGAGGYCGGCGTCGGGTCCGGGGCGCTGTCGTGCTCGCTGCTGCGTGCCATCGGCGACTGCGGGCGTCTGGTCTCCTACGAGCGGCGCGCGGACTTCGCCGAGATTGCCCGGCGCAACATCGAGGCGTTCTTCGGCGGCCCGCATCCCGCCCACACCGTRCTGGTCGGGGAGCTGGCCGAGACAACCGAGCGTGACGTCGACCGGGCCGTCCTCGACATGCTCGCGCCCTGGGAGGTCGTTGACGCCGTCAGCGCGGCGCTGGTGCCCGGCGGGGTGGTCTGTGCCTACGTCGCTACCACCACCCAGCTTTCCCGGATCGTCGAGACGCTACGGGCGCACGGCACGTTCACGGAGCCCGCGGCGTGGGAGTCGATAATGCGGGACTGGCACGTCGAGGGTCTGGCCGTGCGGCCTGGCCACYGCATGGTCGGCCACACCGGTTTCCTGGTGACCGCGCGGCGCCTCGCCGAGGGGGTCACTCCTCCGGTGCGCCGCCGCCGGCCGGCGAAGGGCGCGCCGATCGGGATCGATCCCGCCTCCGAGACCGCCCCCGAGCCCAGGGCCGAGACCGAGCCCAGGGCCGAGACCGACCGATCCCGGGACGCCGACCCAGGGTCGGCGACGATCCAGCCGATGTGACGTATCCCATGGGGTCCCATGGGGCAGGCCATTCCCATGGGGTCCCATGGGGCAGGCCGTGGTCGCGAGTGTGCCGGCCGGCCGGGCCCATCGTCAGYCGACGGGCCCGCCGGCCTCCAGCGTGCCGTCGGGGCGTTCCACGTAGATGCACGTCCCCGGACACTCGTCGGCCGCGTCGACCACCGCGTCGACGAGCGGCAGCGGCACCGGGACGTAGGCGCCGGGCTGCGTCTGCAGCTCGCCCGCGCTGTCCTTGACGTAGGCCAGACCGTCGACGTCGAACTCGAAGACGGCGGGAGCGAGTTGCGCGCACAGACCGTCGCCGGTGCAGGCATCCTGGTCGACCCGCACCCGCAGGTCTGCCGAAACGCCCGGCTTCGCTGGAGTTGCCACAGGGCTCCGATCTTCTGTCAGCATGGCACCGTAACCCGCTGTTTACGGCAAAGCTGGATCGTCCTTGCCCGACCGGCCTGCCAGCGGCGGTCACAACGGTAGTGTGGGTGCGTCCCGGTCAGCACGGGGGAGGTGGAGGCGCAGTGTCCGGTCCCCGTTCGGGCTCTGGCTCCGATGGGAGCACGGGTCGTCCAGGTGATGCCGAATCACGGCGGTCGGCGTACGAGAAGGAAACACACGAGCTCACGACGCAGGTCGCCTTCCTGGAAGAGGAAGTGGCCATGCTGCGGCGTAAGTTGTCCGAATCGCCCAGGCAGCTCAGGGTGCTGGAGGAACGGCTCGCGGAGATCCAGGCGGAGTTGTCGGCTGTCACGGGACAGAACGACAGGCTCGTCGCGACTCTCCGCGAGGCGCGAGACCAGATCGTCACCCTGAAGGAGGAGGTCGACAGGCTCGCGCAGCCGCCCAGCGGCTACGGGATCTTCGTCTCCTCCTACGAAGACGGCACCGTCGACGTGTTCACTCAGGGCAGAAAGCTCCGGGTGACCGTGTCGCCGAGCGTCAACATCAGTGATCTCTTGCCCGGCCAGGAGGTCATGCTCAACGAGGCGCTGAACGTGGTCGAGACGCGCGCGTTCGAGCGGCAGGGTGAGATCGTCCTACTCAAAGAGGTCCTCGAGGGTGGGGACCGGGCGCTGGTGCTCGGTCACACCGACGAGGAGCGGGTGGTCATGCTGGCCCAGCCGCTTCTCGATGGACCGATCCGGTCCGGGGACTCGTTGTTGATCGAGTCCCGTTCCGGCTACGCCTTCGAGCGGATTCCCAAGTCCGAGGTCGAGGAGCTCGTCCTCGAAGAGGTTCCCGACATCGGCTACGAACAGATCGGCGGCCTGAAGAGCCAGATCGAGTCGATCCGGGACTCGGTCGAGCTGCCGTTCCTGTACAAGGAGCTCTACCGGGAGCATCAGCTCAAGCCACCGAAGGGTGTGCTGCTCTACGGCCCGCCCGGCTGCGGCAAGACGCTGATCGCCAAGGCGGTCGCCAATTCGCTGGCCAAGAAGGTCGAGGCGAAGACCGGCGGCCAGGGCACCGGTCGGGCGTTCTTTCTGAATATCAAGGGTCCCGAGCTGCTCAACAAGTTCGTCGGCGAGACCGAGCGGCAGATCCGGCTGGTGTTCCAGCGGGCGCGTGAGAAGGCGTCCGAGGGAATGCCGGTGATCGTGTTCTTCGACGAGATGGACTCGATCTTCCGGACCCGTGGCTCGGGGGTGTCCTCGGACGTGGAGAACACGATCGTCCCGCAGCTGCTCAGCGAGATCGACGGCGTCGAGCAGCTCGAGAACGTCATCGTGATCGGCGCGTCCAACCGCGAGGACATGATTGATCCGGCGATCCTGCGGCCGGGTCGGYTCGACGTGAAGATCAAGGTGGAGCGGCCCGATGCCGAGGCGGCTCGGGACATCTTCGCCAAGTACGTCGTGCCGGAGCTGCCGCTCTACCCGGATGACCTGGCCGAGTTCGGCGGTAACCGGGAGGCGACCGTTCAGGCCATGATCCAGCGCGTGGTCGAGCGGATGTACGMGGAGAGCGAGGAGAACCGCTTCCTCGAGGTGACCTACGCCAACGGCGACAAGGAGGTCCTGTACTTCAAGGACTTCAACTCCGGCGCGATGATCGAGAACATCGTCGCCCGGGCCAAGAAGATGGCGGTCAAGGAGCACATCGAGGGCGGGCAGAAGGGGCTGCGCATGCAGTACCTGCTCGCCGCCTGCATGGACGAGTTCAAGGAGAACGAGGACCTCCCGAACACGACCAACCCGGACGACTGGGCCCGGATCTCCGGGAAGAAGGGCGAGCGGATCGTCTACATCCGCACGCTCGTCACCGGAACGAAGGGTACCGAGGCCGGCCGTTCGATCGACACGATCGCGAACACCGGCCAGTACCTGTAACGGTCGCAGTAGTACCTGTAACGGCCGTTATCTGTAAGGGGCTCGGGTCCCGTGTTCCGCCCAACGGCGGGACACGTGCCACCGCCGTGACCCCGGGGTCACTCGGCCCCGGGGTCACGGCGGTGCTCTGGGTGGCATCGCGGCGTTGCGTTGGGCATCGCGGCACTGGCACCCCTGGGTGTATCCTCCCGCCCGCATCCGCGGTGGACGCCGGTCGGTCGGACTACCGTGTCGCCACCGAATTCTGACGATAGGCGTGGCTGCGGACGTGTCATCCCGAGCGGCCCAGAGCAAACAAGGCAGACGTCCGGCTAACCGACCGCCCGTGTAGCACCTACGCTTGCAGAGTGAGCGCGCGTCGGATCATGGGGATCGAGACCGAGTACGGCGTATCGGTGCCCGGTCAGCCGAACACCAATCAGATGTTGGCTTCGTCGTTGGTGGTGAACTCGTATGCCAGTCGAACGTCGGCGCYGGGTAGCCGCGCCCGATGGGACTTCGAGGAGGAGTCACCGCTGCGCGACGCCCGGGGCTTCGAACTGCCCCGCGAGCCGGCGGTCGATCMGAGCGCCCCGGCCAACGAGGACGATCTCGGCTTGGCCAACGTCATCCTGACCAGCGGGGCGCGGCTCTACGTCGATCATGCGCACCCGGAGTTCTCCTCGCCCGAGGTCACCAACCCTCGCGACGCCGTGCTGTGGGACAAGGCCGGGGAGCGGGTGATGGCCGAGGCCGCCCGCCGGGCGTTGTCCGTGCCCGGCTCCAAGCCGGTCTACCTCTACAAGAACAACACCGACAACAAGGGCGTCTCGTACGGATGCCATGAGAACTACCTGATGGCACGGTCGACGCCCTTCGGGGAGATCGTCCGTAACCTCACCCCGTTCTTCGTCTCCCGTCAGGTCGTCTGCGGGGCCGGGCGGGTCGGGATCGGTGTCGACGGCCGGGAGCCGGGGTTCCAGATCAGCCAGCGGGCCGACTTTTTCGAGGTCGAGGTGGGGCTCGAGACCACGCTGAAGCGGCCCATCATCAACACCCGGGACGAGCCGCACGCCGACCCGGAGAAGTACCGCAGGCTGCACGTCATCATCGGCGACGCGAACATGAGCGAGGTCGCCACCTACCTGAAGGTGGGAACGACCTCCCTGGTCCTCTCGATGATCGAGGACGGCTGGTTCACCGCGGACCTGTCGGTGGACGGGCCCGTGGCGGCGCTGCGGGCGATCTCGCACGATCCCTCCCTCAAGCATCTGGTTACTCTGCGCGACGGTCGTCGGATGACCGCGGTGCAGCTGCAGATGGAGTACTTCGAACAGGCCCGCAAGTACGTCGAGGACCGGTTCGGTGCCGACGTCGACAGCCAGACCGCCGACGTGCTCTCCCGCTGGGAGTCGATCCTCGGCCGCCTCGAGGTCGACCCGATGAGCTGCGTCCGCGAGCTTGACTGGGTCGCGAAGCTGTCKATCCTGGAGGGCTACCGGTCGCGGGACGGCCTGGCCTGGGACTCGCCGCGGCTGGAGCTCGTCGACCTGCAGTACCACGACGTCCGTCCGGACAAGGGCCTCTACAACCGCCTGGTGGCCCRGGGCCGGTTCGATCTCGTCGTCAGCGAGGAGGAGGTCACCCGGGCGATGACCGAGCCTCCTGAGGACACCCGCGCCTTCTTCCGGGGCCGCTGCCTCGCGCTCTACCCGCAGCAGGTCGCCGCCGCGTCCTGGGACTCGGTCATCTTCGACATCGGTCGGGACTCGTTGCAGCGGGTGCCGACGCTGGAGCCGCTGCGCGGCACGAAGGCGCACGTGGGCGAGCTGCTCACCCGCTGCCCCACGGCGAGTGATCTGGTGGACGCGCTCGCCGGCCGCTGAAAGCCGGCGCCGATCCCGGTCGGGAGAGCCGGCGCCGATCCCTGGCAGGAGGTTCACGTTGCGCCCTGGGCGGACGTCGCGACGTAGCGGCTGGTTCGTGATGGAGTGGACCTCTCACCGATCGAACGGATGGTGTCGGTGGGGCGGGATAGTGTCGCGCCAGGCGATCGAAGGAGGGCTTCATGGCCACCAGGGACAGCGGCGGCGGGCAGCAACGCGCGGACCGTCGGGCGGAGGAGATCGACGACGTCGCGACCGAGGACACGAGTGCCTCCGACCTCAAGGAGCGGCACGAGAAGCTGTCCGAGGACGTCGATTCCCTGCTCGATGAGATCGACGACGTCCTGGAGGAGAACGCCGAGGAGTTCGTGAAGGGCTATGTCCAGAAGGGCGGCCAGTAACGGCCGTCTGGTAGCCGGCCGTCTGGTAGCCGGCGGTCCGGTAGCCGGCGGTCCGGTAGCCGGCGGTATCGGGCGCCGTGGATGACGCCCGGCGGTGGTAGCTCTGGCGGGGTCGACGCCGCCGGGTGAGGCCGCGTTCCGCGGGGGTCCGGCCCMGCACCGCCCGCGTGCCCCGGTGCAGGTCGGCGGGCCGCACGCGCGGCCGTGACCGCCTTCCCGGCCGACCCGGCCGACCCGTTCGACCGGCCTGCCCGCCAGCTTCGGGGGGCGATAGCCCTATGTTGTGCTTCATCTGTAACGTCGGGCCGGGAGCCTCGGGGACGCCCCGGGCGCGCGGCCCACGTGACCGACTATCGGAAGGGGGATGCGTGGCTGATCCATTGGGGGCCGCCGGGCGCCTACCGGCTGTGTTCATGACGCCGGGAACATCGTCGTTCGCCGATTTCCTGTCGCGGTCGGCGCCGCACCTGCTGCCGGGGGCCCGGAGTGGCCTGCCGGGGCCGGTCACCGAGGTGGCGCACGGCACGACGATCGTGGCGGTGGCGTTTCCCGGTGGCGTGATCATGGCCGGTGACCGGCGCGCGACACAGGGGCACATGATCGCTCAGCGGGACGTCGAGAAGGTCCATCACGCCGACGACTACTCCTGTGTGGGGTATGCCGGCACCGCCGGGGTCGGCGCCGAGCTGATCCGGCTGTTCCAGGTGGAGCTGGAGCACTACGAGAAGATCGAGGGGTCGACGCTGAGCCTGGACGCGAAGGCCAACCGGCTGGCGGCCATGGTCAAGGGGAACCTRCCGATGGCCCTGCAGGGCCTCGCCGTCGTCCCGCTGTTCGCCGGGTACGACCTCGACACGGGCAAAGGGCGGATCTTCTCCTACGACATCGCGGCGGCGAAGTCGGAGGAACGCACGTACGAGTCGATCGGTTCGGGCTCGGTGTTCGCGAAGGGTTCACTGAAGAAGCGGTTCCGGTCCGATCTCAGCCAGGACGACGCCGTCCGGATCAGCGTCGAGGCCCTCTACGACGCCGCCGACGACGACTCGGCGACCGGCGGGCCGGACGTAATCCGCAAGCTGTACCCGATCGTCGCGGTCGTGACGGCGGACGGCTACCGTCGCTATGCCGACGATGAGATAGAACCGGTGGTGACGGCCATCATCGCGGACCGTTCGACGAACTCGGGAGGCTGACGTGACCATGCCGTTCGGATACGCGAGCCCCGAACAGCAGGTCCGCGACAAGTCCGAGTACGCGCGCAAGGGCATCGCGCGGGGTCGCAGCGTCGTCGTCCTCACCTACGAGAACGGGATCCTGTTCGTCGCCGAGAATCCGTCGGCGACCCTGCACAAGATCAGTGAGATCTACGACCGCATCGCGTTCGCCGCGGTCGGCAAGTACAACGAGTTCGAGAACCTGCGGACGGCGGGCATCCGCCTCATGGACTCGCGTGGCTACATGTACGACCGGCGTGACGTGACCAGCCGCGCGCTCRCCAACGCCTACGCGCAGACCCTCGGTGCGATCTTCAGCGAGAGCGTCAAGCCCTACGAGGTCGAGATCGTCGTCGCCGAGGTCGGCACCTCGATCGCCGACGACCAGATCTACCGGCTGACCTATGACGGGTCGATCGCCGACGAGCGGGGTTTCGTCGCGATCGGTGGCGCCTCCGAGCAGGTCACGACGTCGCTGAAGGAGCATCACCGGGACGGCCAGCCGCTCGCCGAGGCGCTGCGTGTCGCGGTGCAGGCCCTGACCGTCGGGGTGCCCCCGGGCCTGCCGCAGAACGGCGAGCGGGTCCTCGCGGCCGCCAACCTGGAGGTCGGCATGCTGGACCGGACCCGGACCCGACGGATGTTCAAGCGGATCGTCGGCCCGGCGCTCGAGGGGCTGCTCGCGCAGACCTCGGCCACCTGACCGGCCACCTGACCGGCCCACCGTGTTCGCCGACTATCGGTCGGTTCCCGGGGCCGCGATGTCCGCCGGGGGATGACCCCGGGATGCCGAGCTCCGCGTGGCATCCCGGGACCGGGCCTGTCACCACCGGAATCTTGGCAGAGCCGTTGTTCTTACACACCCCCGCGCGGGTGCCACCGTGCCCAGCGACGGCGGGCCAGGTGCGGACCGCCGACCGGGCGAACGAGAACGTCGCACGCATCGTCCTGCGGAGCGGTGACACGGCGGCCGGCGATCTTCCCGATGGCTGGTCGCGGGCCGTGCTGCGGGAGCTGGGCACCATCCAGGCCGGCCCGTCTAACCAGGTGGTCAAGYGGCTGCTGACCAACCACCGCTGACGGGATCGCGCTGGTGCTGCCCCGCGACTGCTGGACGCGTTGCACGCGGGGCTGTCGGCAGAAGACGTCGCTGACGGGTTGGAAGGCTGGTCAGCCCATCGACACGAGACGGGCCCCGCCGTCGGTCTCGATGACTGTGCCGGTGAGGTTGGCGTTGGTGGCTGCGACGACGGTGACCTCGGCGATGTCGTCCGCGGTCGCGATCCGCTGGGTGGGGAGCGCCTGGGCGGCTTGGGCGAAGTATGCCTTCCGGGCCTCGTCGGGTATGCCACTCCACCAGGGGGTGTCGACCAGGCCGGGGGAGACGCCGTTGACCCGGATCGGCGCGAGTTCCACAGCAAGCGGCTTGACCARGGCCTCGACGGCGCCGTTGAGGGCTGCGATGCCTGCGGTTCCTGGCATTCCGGCGCGGGCGGTGATCGCGCCGAGCAACGTGATGGAGCCGGTCGCTGTGAGGTGCGGCACAGCCGCCTGGATGGTGGTGAGGTGAGCCCAGAACTTCGCGTCGAAGGCTCGGCGGAGCATGTCGAAGTCCAGGTCAGCGACAGATCCCGAACCTTCGCTGCCACTGAGGCTGATGATCAGCCAGTCGATTCGGCCGATCGTCTCGATGACGGCGCTGATCTCGGCACGGTTGCCGCCGTCCGCCCGGTGGACGATCAGCTCCGGGTCGCTGGCCGCGACGTCATCGAGCCGCTGCTTGCCGCGGCCGACAACGTGGACCGTTGCGCCAAGGGCTTGCAGCCGCCGGGCGGTGGCCAACCCGATCCCAGACGTTCCCCCGACGACCAGCGCGGTGTGCTCGCTCACGTGATCTCCTAAATCGAACCGTTACGTCTCGTATCGGATTGACGATAGCATGCCTCCGTGACCGACCACCCCATCCCGGTCCGACCCGGACGCAAGCGCAGCGAGGAGAGCCGGCTGGCCATCCTTGCCGCGGCGATCGAGCTCGTGGGAGAGGTTGGCTACGCAGGCTTGACGATCGAGGGCATCGCGGCCCGCTCCGGCGCKGGCAAACAGACGATCTACCGCTGGTGGCCGTCCAAGGCCGACGTGCTGCTTGACGCGCTGGCCACCAAGGCCGACCTGCACGTGCCCATCCCKGACGAGGGCAGTTACACCGCCGACCTGCGTGCCTTCCTCACGGCTAGCTTCCGGCTGGGCCGTGACCAGCGGGTAGCCGATGCACTGCGCGCACTGATGGCCCACGCTCAGATCGACGAGGAGTTCCGGGGACGGTTCCGCTCCTCGTTCTTGCAGCRCCGCCGTGACGCGCTCGGGATCATCCTCGACCGGGCCCGGACCCGCGGCGAGCTGCCACCCGTCCCTTCCCCTGGCACCGCCGCTGACCTCGTCTTCGGCGTCATCTGGTACCGGATGCTTGCCACCAGCCAACCCGTTGACGAGAATCTGATCGACGAACTCGTAACCACGCTCACCGAACCACGACCCGCCGTCGGCACATCCACTCCAGCAGCGAGGAAGGGCACATGAGCGAATCCGTGACGCGGTACTGAACCTGCACGGTCCCATCGCCACCCAGGGCGCGGCGGAGTGGACCGTTCACCTGTCCGTTGCCCGGCCCGTCCACGTGCTCGGCGCGATGTGGCACGATCTGGCAGGTGACGAGCAGACCCGTCGCGGCGCGGCGCCTGATCGACCTCGCGCGGCTGCGCCGCGTCCGCGACCGGATCGACCGGGAGTACGCGCGGCCGCTGGATGTCGAGGCGCTCGCCCGCGGCGCGCACATGTCGGCCGGGCATCTCAGCCGCGAGTTCCGGCTCGCCTACGGCGAGTCGCCGTACGCCTATCTGATGGCGCGGCGCATCGAGCGCGCAATGGCGCTGCTGCGTCGTGGCGACCTGAGTGTCACCGAGGTCTGTTTCGCGGTCGGCTGCTCGTCGCTGGCCACCGCCGCCCTCGACGGCACCTTCGCGCGGCTGCAGGCCAGCGGCGCCGAGGTCGTCCAGGAGCCGACCGAGCAGCCGTACGGCGTTCGCGACTGCGCCTCCCGCGATCCCGCGGGCAACCTGATCCGCATCAACGAGCTCCGCTGAGCCGTCCGGCGATCGCAGCATGACCGGCCCGACGGCACCTCCCGTGCACCAGGCACCTCCCGTGCACCAGGCAGATGGAGACACGATGAGCACGGCCATGAGCACGGCCACGAGGACGGACCCGCGGTCGCCGGACCCGCGGTCGCCGGACCCGCGGTCGCCGGCGCCGCACGTTGCCGACCGCAGCGATGTGATCCGCGTGCACGGCGCGCGCGAGAACAACCTCAGGGACGTCAGCATCGAGATCCCGAAGCGCCGGCTGACGGTGTTCACCGGCGTCTCCGGCTCGGGCAAGAGCTCGCTGGTGTTCGGCACGATCGCCGCCGAGTCGCAGCGGCTGATCAACGAGACGTACAGCGCCTTCGTGCAGGGCTTCATGCCGACGCTGGCGCGGCCCGAGGTCGACGTACTCGAAGGGCTGACAACCGCGATCATCGTCGACCAGCAGCGGATGGGAGCCGACGCCCGCTCCACGGTCGGCACCGCCACCGACGCGAACGCGATGCTGCGCATCCTGTTCAGCCGGCTCGGCGAGCCACACATCGGCTCGCCCAACGCGTTCTCCTTCAACGTCCCCTCGGTCCGAGCGGCCGGCGCGGTCACGGTCGAACGCGGTGCCGGTAAGACCAAGACCGTGAAACAGACCTACACCCGCGCCGGCGGCATGTGCCCGCGCTGCGAAGGCCGGGGCACGGTCTCCGAGATCGACCTCACCCAGCTTTTCGACGACTCCAAGTCGCTCGCCGAGGGCGCGATCACCATTCCCGGCTACAAGGTGGACGGCTGGTGGACGGTGGGGATCTTCATCGAGTCGGGCTTCCTCGACCCGAACAAGCCGATCCGCCAGTACACGAAGAAGGAACTCCGGGACTTCCTCTACAAGGAACCGACCAAGGTGAAGGTCAACGGTGTCAACCTCACCTACGAGGGGCTGGTCCCCAAGGTCCAGAAGTCGTTCCTCGCCAAGGATCCCGACGCCCTGCAGCCGCATATCCGGGCGTTCGTGGACCGGGCGGTCACCTTCACCGCCTGTCCCGACTGCGGCGGCACCCGGCTCAGCGAGGCGGCTCGGTCCTCCAGGATCAAAGGGATCAACATCGCCGACGCCTGCGCGATGCAGATCAGTGACCTGGCCGAATGGGTCCGCGGCCTCGACGAGCCGTCGGTCGCGCCGCTGCTCGCCACGCTGCGGCGGACCCTCGACTCGTTCGTGGAGATCGGGCTGGGCTACCTCTCGCTCGACCGGCCGTCGGGCACGCTGTCGGGCGGCGAGGCGCAGCGGGTCAAGATGATCCGCCACCTCGGCTCCTCCCTCACCGACGTCACCTACGTCTTCGACGAGCCCACCACGGGCCTGCACCCCCATGACATCCGGCGGATGAACGACCTGCTGCTACGGCTGCGGGACAAGGGCAACACGGTGCTCGTCGTGGAGCACGAGCCGGAGACGATCGCGATCGCCGACCACGTCGTCGACCTCGGCCCCGGCGCCGGAACAGCGGGCGGCACCGTCTGCTTCGAGGGCACCGTCGAGGGGCTGCGGGTCAGCGGCACCCGCACCGGCCGCCATCTCGACGACCGGGCCGCCCTCAAGGAGGCGGTGCGGACGCCCACCGGCCGGCTAGCGATCCGCGGCGCGACGGCGCACAACCTGCGCGGCGTCGACGTCGACATCCCGCTCGGGGTGCTTGTCGTCGTCACCGGCGTCGCCGGCTCCGGCAAGAGCTCGCTCGTGCACGGGTCGATCCCCCATCTCTCGGGGCCAGCCGGCGCGGGTGTGGTGTCGATCGACCAGGGCGCGATCCGCGGCTCGCGACGGAGCAACCCGGCGACGTACACCGGACTGCTCGACCCGATCCGCAAGGCGTTCGCGAAGGCGGGCGGCGTGAAGCCGGCGCTGTTCAGCGCCAACTCCGAGGGCGCCTGCCCCACCTGCAACGGCGTCGGGGTCATCTACACCGACCTGGCGATGATGGCCGGCGTCGCCACCACCTGCGAGGAGTGCGAGGGGAAACGGTTTGAAGCATCGGTGCTGAAGCACCATCTCGGCGGCCGCGACATCAGTGAGGTGCTCGCGATGTCGGTGACCGAGGCCGAGGAGTTCTTCGGCGCCGGGGAGGCGCGCACGCCGGCCGCGCACGCCATCCTCAACCGGCTCGCCGACGTCGGGCTCGGCTACCTCAGCCTCGGCCAGCCGCTCACCACGCTGTCCGGCGGCGAGCGGCAGCGGCTCAAGCTGGCCACCCACCTGGCCGAGAAGGGCGGCGTCTACGTCCTCGACGAGCCGACCACCGGCCTGCACCTCGCCGACGTCGAGCAGCTGCTCGGCCTGCTCGACCGGCTCGTCGACGCCGGCAAGTCGGTCATCGTCATCGAGCACCACCAGGCGGTCATGGCGCACGCCGACTGGCTCATCGACCTCGGTCCCGGCGCTGGCCACGACGGCGGCCGGATCGTCTTCGAGGGCACCCCCGCCGACCTCGTCGCAGCCCGCTCCACCCTCACCGGCGAGCACCTCGCGGCCTACGTCGGCACCTGACCGAGGACACCGGCGTGCTGTTTGAAGCGGACCGGGAGGCTGGCGATGCCGCGCAGGACGAGGTCCTACGGTAGGCGAGGTGGTCCGTGAGCGGCGTCATCGTGATCCCTCTCCGGATGAGCTCGTGCAGCACGATCCGGTCAGGGTTGTCGGCCGGGTAGGCGGAAAGATCACAGAATCGTGGATGTCGCGAGCCGCGTACGGATGGCGCTGGGTATAACTTACATAGCAAGTAAGTTACAGGTGGTGTGAGTTGCTGGAGGGAGGCGGGGCGGCGGTGGCCTTTGTGAATCGCACCGACGAACTCGCCGCTCTGGAGGCGTGGTGGCGCTCGACCGACCCCCGGCCGGCGGTGGTGGGGGGACGGCGACGGGTCGGCAAAACCGCGCTGTTGCAGCGCTTCGCCCAGGGCCGTCGGTCGGTGTCCCACACCGGAGCCGGTCGGGCGGCAGTTGGGGAACTGGCGCAACTATCCCGTCAGGCGGCCATCGCGCTACCGGGGCGAATCCGTGATCTCGCTGCTCGTCCCTATCTCGACTGGGACGACGCGCTCGACGACCTCGCCGCGGCGGCTGAGCAGGAGCCGCTCCTCGTCATCCTGGACGAGTTTCCCGAGATCGTCGCCACCYCACCCGAACTGCCCGGAGTCCTGCGGGCCTTCCTCGATCGAACAGCCGGCCGGACCAGGCTGCGGATGCTCGTGTGCGGGTCGGCCGTGCGGCACATGACCGCGCTACAGGAGCAGMGGGCGCCTCTGTACGGCAGATTTGATCTGTCACTGTCGCTGCATCCGTTCCGTCCGCACGAGGCCGCACTCATGCTGCCCAGCCTGACGCCATCCGACCGGGCGCTCGTCTACGGGCTGGTTGGCGGAGTTCCGTTGTATCTGTCGTGGTGGGACCAGGGCGCCGATCTCGCTGACAACCTGCTACGGCTGGCCTRCCGGCCCGGGGCGCCGCTGCTCACCGAGGGCCAACTCGTGCTTGCCACCGAGGTGGAGCACGGTGAATACCCGGCGGCCGTGCTCCACGCGATCGCCGAGGGCCGCACCCAGTACAACGAGATCAAGGACTATATTCGGGCTGAACCGGCCCGTACTCTGGATCGGCTCGTCGAGCTGCGGCTGGTCGAACGGCTGATGCCCGTCACCGAACCAGCGCGCAGCCGTCGGCGCGTCTACCGGATCGCCGACAATTTCCTCGCTTTCTATCTCGGCGTGCTGTCTCGGTACCGCGCGGAGATCGAGCGTGGATTAGGGAAAGCACTGCTGCCAGTACTGATCGAGAGTCTGGACGACCATCTCGGCAAACCGTGGGAGGAAGCGTTTCGCGAGCACCTACGCCGACTCGCGGTCGTCGGCGCGCTGGGCAGGGACATCGTCGCGGTCGGGCCTTGTTGGAACGCGGGTGGGCAGAACGAGATCGATGCGGTCGTGCTCGCGGGCAGGGACCGACACCCGGTTCTGTTCGGCGAGGCGAAGTGGGCGCGCTCTGTTGACGGTCGACGGATCTCCAGCCGGCTCCTGGAAAAGGCTCACGCTATTACATCGGCCGTTCCAGCAGCCTCGGAGCGCCAGACAGACGACGGAGCTGCCGGCCCTGACAGTGGCGGGACCGAAGGCTCTGCCCGGGCGCGCCTCGCGCTGTGCGCTCGCGAGGAGATCCGTAACGCGCCGCCAGGATGTCTCACCGTCACTGCCGCCGACATCTTCGATTAGCAATATCCACCCGAGCCGCGCCCGAGCTCTCTCATCGAGACTTGGCTGGAGTACGCCGCCTGGGCCGTTGCATGTGAGCGTCCAATGGTGCTCTCATGCCGCCTTACCTCTCGGCGAGGCGCCCCGAGCCTGACCGGCCGAGACCGCCACGGCCGAGACCGCCACGGCCGAGACCGCCACGGCCGAAGCCGCCACGAACGGCAAGGTGGCGAAGGAGGCCACCCGCGCGGAGGCCCAGCCGGCGATCGCCCCACCGGCCAGCGCGCTGACCACGAGAACACCGTTCTCGATCATGGTGACCCGGCCGATCCAGGTCTCGYAGAGCTTGCTCGAGCCTGTCTCCTCCAGGACGACGTCGTAGACGATGCTGTCCACGGTGCCGGAGCTCAGCGCGAAATAGATGCCGAGGATCATGGCCACGGCGATATAGGTCGCAACGTTCCTGCTCAGGCCGGCCGGTCGGCTCCCTACTTAGCCCAGGCCGGTGTGCGGGAGGCAGTGCTCGGCTTCGAACAACCCGGGGCGGCTGGCCAGGAGAAGGTCCCGGTTTTCGACGCGGGGCCCGGTGGCGGGCAGCGCCAGGTCAAGCCAGACCCGGTCGCGCAGCTCGATGCCGTCGATGACGACGCAGCCGGGGTAGCCCGTCGCCGCCGTGAAAGCGTCGCGTTCGACCGAGCGGAACCGGAACCCGCGCCGCTGGTAGAAGCGCAGGTTGTCGATGTCGGCGGCGGCCGTCGCGACGAGCAGCGCGGTCACCGGAGCACCCGCGAGAAGCTCGACCAGTGACTCGATGAGCGCCCGGCCTATCCCATGTCCCTGATGGGGCTTCAGCACTGCCATGTTCTTGATCTCGACCGTCTGTGGGTGTCCGGTGGGAACGAATTGAAGATGTCCCACGATTCGGTCGTCGAGGAGCGCGACCAGAACGTGGCYGAGGTGGAGGTAGGCGTCGAGTTGACTGGCCGAGTCTTCGGCCAGCTCGAACAGAGGGCGGAGCTCGCGTCGATCGCCCTGGTACTGCTGAATTCGTGGTGTCGTGGTCATGGCTCTTTTTAGCAGCGCCAACCTGCGCCGGCCGTTTCCGCCACCGGTCTTCTCCATGGCTGACCGGACAGCCTCGRGCTGGCCCGCCAACATCGCCGCGCGTTGAGGATGGCGCGGGTGTGGAGGAGGTCGAAACCGGCGCGCTGCGTGTTCTGCTGGGACTTCGATCCCGGCTGAGTCGTCACGGTGGCGACGTCGCAGCCGGCCACCACGGCGTACCGCATGACCCCGGGGCCCGCCGTTCGGAAGCAGCGGTTACTCCTCGCCAAGAATCCGTAGACCATGATGATCCCTGAAGTACATGCAGTCCTTCAGGTTCAAGGTGGCGAGCGGCAGATTGTGGGTGAGGCAGCACGCCGCGATCCACATGTCGTTGACTGGACGGGGCTGTCCGGCCCGGGTGGCGGCTGCGGAGAGTACGCCCCAGGTGGCAGCGACGGCTTCGTCTCCGGGCAGTACAGGGAYTCCCGAAAGCCAGTCGGCGAGTTCCTGACGTCGACGACTACCCCAGTCTCGCGGATCGGTCCACTTGGTGAGCTCACCGAAGGTCACGAAGGTGATCAGCGGCCGGCGGCCGATCAGGTGGGTTGCCACGGGCCTGCTGAGCCTGYGCTTGTGACTCAGGGAGGCGATGTCGGTGTCAAGGACGACGGGCTGCACGGCGACGGCTCAGGCGACGTCGCGACGACGCTCGGCGTAGGTGAACGCGAGGAACTCGTCGAGCTCCTCGTCGGAATCGAAGGTGTCAGCGGCCAGGTCGTCGAGCGAGCGGATGGGTTGGGTACCTCTCGCGGCCAGGAGCTCCTCGACGGTGACCGTGGGGCGCAGCGGCGGGTACAACGGATGGCCGATCCCTGGAGTGCTCATGGACGAGACCTCCTCGCTGGCGTCTCCGGCGCACTGCAGCCAGGACCAGCATACGGCGCGACGCACAGCTCGCGACCCGTGCAGCTGTGGCGTGGATACACAGGTACGCCCCTTCCACCCGGACGAGTTCATCCAGCCCGCGCCGATGGATGACGGCTCGTGGACGTTCGTCTGCGAGGTGGGCGGCGGCCATCCTCAGCCAGGACCACACCGCGGGCTGGCGACCACCCCGCAGACGGCCGGGTAGCCCGGGTTGACGGAGAAATTCGGCCTGGATGTCGAGCTGCCCGCCGTGCTCACCGAGCACCGGGCCGGCGGGTGGGGTACGGCCCCGTGGAGCGGACGTACGCCCGTCGCCGGCCGAAGGACTTCGCACGCCTGGTGGCGCACTGCGGGCATCGCCCGGTTCGCATTATGCGAACTTTACGCCTAGCAAAAGGTTTGAGGTTTGACGAAATCCCAAATCACACTAATAGTCCTGAATACCTGTGGAGCGGGCCGGGGTCGAACCCGCGGGCGAGCGCCCGCGACCAGCATCGAAGACGACCCGCGGCGCGTCGGCGCGAGGGGCGGTGACGTCCGGCTCGGCACCCGTTTCGTTCACGCTCACCCAACGCGACCCGGTGGGTGAACCGCACGGGCGGCTCGTAGCGGAGCAACTCGTCAACGGCAGGCGCCGCGGGATCGGGATCGGCAAGGCAGAGCGCGATCTGGTCGGGGTTGCGCAACAGGGCCACGACATCTTTGGTGATTTCGGGACCCCGAACCAAGATTGCCAGCCCCAGCGGGCGAACGTTTCTTGTGCTGCGGCGTCCCCACGGGGGGCGTGTTTCGTGGTTCGTGAGGTCCGCGGGCCGGGTAGGATGCCGTTCGACCAGGCAGGAGCCCCCGAAGGGGCTCATCACACGCCGCCCTGCCGGGGTGGGCTGGCCCCGGGCCGGCGGGGGCTCGCTGTGGACAATGTCATCATTGCAGCGACCGCCTTCGCTGTGGTCTTCCCGGCCGAACTGCCGGACAAGACGTTCGTGGCAGCACTCGTTCTGGGCGCCCGCTACCGGCCGCTGCCGGTTCTCGCTGGGATTTGGGCAGCGTTCGCAGTACACGTCGGTGTCGCCACCGCCGTCGGCGGCCTGGTCGCGGCGCTGCCCCGAAGGGCTGTCGAGTTGGTCGCCGGGGCGCTGTTCTTCGTCGGTGCGGTCCTCCTTCTGCGTTCCCGCCCCGCCGACCCCGCCGAACTGGAGGGGCACAAGGCCGCCGGCGTCGTCGGGGGACCCGCCGCGAGACGCGTATGGGTCGAGGCGTTCGGTGTTGTCCTCGTCGCCGAGTTCGGTGATCTCACCCAGATTCTCACCGCCACCCTCGCGGCCCGCTACCACCGCCCGATCCCCGTCGGCGTCGGCGCGTTGCTGGCCTTGTGCACCGTCACTGGGCTGGCTGCCGCCTTTGGCCACTTCCTGCTGCGGGTTGCTCCGCTGCGCCGGATCCAGCAGCTCGCCGCCATCGTTCTGCTCGGCCTTTCCATCTCCACTATGATCGACGTCCTGCGCGGGTAAGGGGGAGATCCCCGGTCGGCGGCCAACACGCCGCCTGCGTGCGCGCGCTCCGGTCGGCGGTGCGCCCAGGCCCACCGGTTGCGAGCCGGTGGCGACCCCAACTCAGCGTGGTGGCGGTGCGGGGGACCGGGTCGGAAGCCGACCGGAGTGACTGAAGCGTGCCGCCCGCCGGTGCAGCCGGTGCCGGTGCCGGTGCCGGTGAGGTGGTTCGATCAGTGTCCCGGCGAGATGTGGGTAGAACTCGTGCTTGCCGGCTTCGACGAGGGCAAGATAGCTGGCGATCATGGCGAGGAGCGCGGCAAAGAACCCGATCGGCAGCGCGTGGAAGCCGAGTCCGCCGGCCAGCGGAGATGCCGGCAGCAGCGCGCCGACCACGACGACGAGCAGGGTGGYCGCCGTGAGGAGCCGGCCTGGGCGGCTACGGAGGAACGGCACTCGCCGGGTGYGGATCACAAAGATCACCAGGGTCTGGGTGGCGAGCGATTCAACGAACCAGCCGGAACGGAACAGGATCGGGCCGGCATGGAAGACCTGGAGCATGATCGCGAAGGTGAGAAAGTCGAAGATCGAGCTGACCGGCCCGAAGAACATCATGAAACGGCGGACGAAGCCGATGTCCCAGTGGGACGGGCGGGAAAGCTGCTCCTCGTCGACCCGGTCGGACGGGATGGTCAGCTGGCCGGCGTCATAGAGCAGGTTGTTGAGCAGGATCTGCGACGGGAGCATCGGCAGGAAAGGGAGGAACGCCGACGCGGCGGCGGCGCTGAACATGTTCCCGAAGTTGCTGGAGGTGGCCATCAGGACGTATTTGATCGTGTTGGCGAAGGTGCGCCGGCCTTCGACGACCCCGTCGGCCAGCACGTGCAGATCTTTCTCCAGGAGCACGATGTCGGCCGCGTCCTTGGCCGTGTCGGTGGCGGAGTCGACGGATATGCCGACATCGGCCTGGTGCAACGCCATCGCGTCGTTGACGCCGTCGCCGAGGTAGGCGGCACCGGTGCCGGCGCGTTGGTGCAGCCGGATGACGCGGGTCTTCTGGTCCGGGTTCATGCGGGCGAAGACCCGGATGGTGGACAGCCTCGCGGTAAGAGTGTCGTCGTCGAGGTGGTCGAGCTGGTCGCCGGTCACGGTGTCCCCGTCGGCCAGACCGAGAGCGTCACACACGTGCTCGGCGACGATGGCGTTGTCCCCCGTCAGGATTCGCACGGTGACGCCGAGCGCGGCGAGGCGGGCCAGCGCCTGTGCGGCCGACGGCCTGGGCCGGTCAAGGAAGATCAGAAACCCGGCGAGGACGAGGTCGTGCTCGTCCTCGGCGGTCACCGTGTCCAGGTCCGGGGCCGGCTTGGACGCGACGGCGACGACCCGGCTGCCGGCGCGGAACTCGGCGTCGAGGAGCGCCGCGGCCGAGCCGGGGACGTCGCGACACCGCGCCAGCAGGCCTTCCGGAGCACCCTTGACGATCAGGACTCGGCCGTCCGGGCCGTCGGCCAGCACGGACGCGCGGCGCCGGTCGTGGTCGAACGGCGCGGCGGCCACCTGGACGTACCTGGACACCGGCAGGCTGGCGGCACCGGGAGCCTGCCACAGCGCGGCGTCCAGCGGGTTGCCGCCAGCTGTCCCTGCCGGGTTGCCGGGTACTGCCGGGTTGCCGGGTACTTCGGTGCAGGCCAGTCCGAGTAGCAGGATCTGGTCCGACCGGGCACCGGTGGGGTCCAGGGCGTGATGGAAACCGATCCGTCCTTCGGTCAAGGTTCCGGTCTTGTCGGTGAGCAGGACCTCGATGTCGCCGAGGTCCTCGATGCAGACCAGCCGCTTCACCAGCACCTTGCGGCGGGCCAGCTGGCGGGACCCGGTGGCGAGACTGGTCGTCACCACCGCGGGCAGCAGCTGCGGGGTGATGCCCACCGCGATGGCCAGCGAGAACAACAACGCGTCTATCAGCGGCCGGGCCAGCACCAGGTTGATGACGAAGATCGAGCCGGTGAGCACGCCGGCGACCCGGGCCAGTAGCCCGGAGAACCGGCGCAGCCCCACCTGGAACTGGGTCTCCTCGTGCCGTTCGCCCAGTCCGAGCGCAATCCGGCCGAACTGGGTACGCGCGCCGGTGGCGACCACCACGGCCGCCGCCGAGCCGGTCCGCACGAGTGTGCCCATAAGCGCACACGACGCAAGCTCTCCCAGCGTGGCGCCGGCGGGCACCGGCGCCGGCCCCTTGGCCACCGGTTGCGATTCGCCGGTGAGGACCGCCTCGTCACACTCCAGCGCGACCGAGGACAGGATGCGCACGTCCCCGGGCACCACCGAACCCAGCTCAAGGCRCACCACGTCTCCGGGTACCAGCGCGGTCACCTCGCATGACGTCCATCGGCCATCCYGGCACACCACCGCCCGGTGACGCAGCTGGGAGTGCAGATCCTCGGCGGCGCGCTCGGCACGGTACTCATTGGCGAACCCCAGCCCCACTCCGAACATGACGATCACGCCGATGATCAGTGCGTTGGCGCGCTCCCCGACGAAGAACGACACCGCGGCCGCCACCAGCAGCAGCACAAGCAAGGGGCTGCGTACCTGGCGGACGAGCACCGCGAGCACACGGGCGTGATGGGTGCGCACCGCGTTCRGCCCCACCCGGGCCCATCGCGCCGCCGCCTCCGCCGAGGACAACCCCACCGAGGTCGTGGCGAGCCGAGCCAGGACTACCTCGGTGGGCAGTGTCGCCGCGTCCGAAACCGTCAGCACGGACGCATCCACGATCCCGGTCCCCATACTCCAACCGTTACGCTGCCAGCAGAGCAGACTTACGCTGAGCCGCGCCAGCTATCGCTAGCTATGACGTGGCATCAGCTATGACGTGGCATCAGAGCAGCCTAGCCGCGGCACCGTCCGGGGCCCGGACCGCCGCCGGCCGCGGGCTTGTCGACCTCCTGGATTCCCACCACCTCCGGTGGGCCGTACCTGGCGCGCACCGCCGCCCTCATCCGCCGCCGATCTCTCGCGTGCGCTCACCGTGACCTCTGGACGCCAGATGGGTGATGCTCGTGAGGTCGATKGTGACGATCTTCGATTGGCCGGCCGGGCGCCTCAGCGGGGGCGAACGTGCCGGTCGAGGAAGGCGAGTGCCCGTGACCAGCCGTCGGCCGCGGCGACCGGGCGGTAGAGCGCCTCCCGGTCGTCGCTGTGGAAGGCGTGGCCGGCCCCGGCGTAGCTGACCAGCTCCGTCGGGGCGCCCGAGYGGGCGGCCGCGGCTCGTAGGGCGGCGATCTCGTCGGTGGAGATCAGGGCGTCTTCCTCGCCGTAGAGGCCGAGCCACGGCCCGCGCAACGACGGTGCCGCCTCCACCAGGGCGGGGATGCCGGGCCAGTACGGTGTGCTGATCCCGCCGCCGTAGAACGACACCGCCGCGGCGAGGGTGTGCCGGGTGGCGGTGTGCAGCGCGACCGTGCCACCCATGCAGAAGCCGATGATCGCGCTCCGCTCGGCGGGGAAGCCCGCGGCGAGGAGGTGCCCGAGCGCCGCGTCGATGTCGGCGTCGATGCCCGCGCCGGACAGGGTGCCCATCGTCGACGTGGCCGCGGCCCAGCCGTCGGCCGGGTCCACCTCGTCCAGCCCGTCGCGGTGATACAGGTGCGGGGCCACGGTGAGCCAGCCGGCKGCGGCGAGCCGGTCGCAGACGGAGACCAGGTACGGCGTGATGCCTCGGGCGTCCTGGACGACGACCAAGCCGCCGCGCGGCGGGTCCTTCGCGGCCGGGGCGAGGACCGTGAGCGGCAGCCCGCCGCGGCCGCGGACGGCCTGCGCCCGCAGCCGGGCCCTGCCTTCGCCGTCATGTCGTGTTCGATGGGACGCCGCGTCGTTCGTTCCGGTTGCCATGGCGCCATCCTTCCCGCCGGGGAGCCTTCCCGCCCGATCCGCCTGTCCCGCCCATGGTCCGTCGACCACCTGGTGTCCGGAACCGCCGCGGACCGGCGGATTCACCCGGACATGCCGGCCGCGACACGCCRCCGGCCAAGCCCCGACAGCATGAAGGCGTCACGCTACTCCCTGTAGCAGCCTGGCGGGTGTCGCCGGACGGAGGGAGGACGCGGTGAGGCAACCACTGCCGAGGGTGGCGGCGGCCTGGGAGGGCGCGGTGGACCCGGCGCACGTCGACCGGACCGTCGGAGTCCTCCTGTGGTGACCGGGGGACGGCATCGTGGCGGCGGCGAACATGATCCTCTTCCGGGGCAGCGCCCCGAGCCGGGACACTCGGCGCCGTCGCCCCCGCCGGCCTCGGGCGAGACCGGCCTGCCCGGCCTGCCCGGCCTGCCCGGCCCGGCCGATCCGGCCGGACGGGCGTGGGCCCGGTTCGGCGGCGTTGACGGGCTCGGCACGCACGGTGTCCGGCGGATCGCCGTCATCACCGTCGGCATGGCCCTGCTGATGGGCGTCCTGGTCTGGCTGTACGGAACGTCCGTCACCAGTCTGCGTCCCCGGGACCTGCCGATCCTCACCGTGGGCCCGGCACCCGCGGCGACCGCGCTCGCCGACCAGATCAGCCGGGTGGAGCCGGGCGCCCTCACGGTGCGCACGGTGCCGACGGTGGCCGCCGCCGACCGTGCGCTGCGCGAGCGTGACGCCTACGCCGCGATCGTCATCGGCGGCAACGGCCTGACCCTGCGGGTCGCCTCCGCGGCGAGTCCGGCGGTCACCGAGGCGCTGACCCGGGGCATCCGGGTGTTCATGCCAGGTCTGGAGATCCCGGTGGTCGACGTGGTGGCCAACGCGCCACGGGACCAGGCCGGCGGCGGGCTGGCGGCCGGTTACCTCCCGTTGACGCTGGTGATCACCGCGGCCGGCGTGCTGCTGGCACGGATGGTGGGGTCGCGGGTGATCCGGCTCGCCGGGCTCGCCGCGCTCGCGGTGCTCTCCGGCTTCGCCGGGGCCGTCGCGCTGCAGGGGGCGTTGGACGTCCTGCCCGGGGAGTTCCTGACGACGATGGCGGTCGTGACGTTGCTGGCGCTGGCCGTCGCCGGGCCGGTCCTGGGACTCGGGGCGGTCGCGGGCGTGCCGGGTCTCGTCGCCGCGGTGCTGGTTCTGGTCGCCGGTGCCGCTCTGTCGGCGGCGRCCTCCGCCCCGGAGATGCTGCCACGGCCCTGGGGCGACATCGGCCAGTTTGCGCCGCCGGGGGCGGGTGCCACGCTGCTGCGCTCGACGGCCTACTTCGACGGTGCCGGYGGTGGCCGTCCGGTACTGGTCCTCGCCGGCTGGTTCGTCGTCGGGCTGGGCCTGGCGGTTGTCGGTCGACCCGTCCGTCCGCAGGAGGGGCGAATCCGCATCAGGGTGACATCCGGCCCGAGCGTCCCGGCGCGCCGAGGCGGCATCCGAGCATAGGGTCACAGACGTGGACCGCCGCATCTTCGGACTGGAGAACGAGTACGGCGTCACCTGCGTGTTCCGGGGGCAGCGACGGCTGTCCCCGGACGAGGTGGCACGGTACCTGTTCCGTCGTGTCGTGTCATGGGGACGTAGCAGCAACGTGTTCCTCAAGAACGGCGCCCGTCTCTACCTGGATGTCGGTAGCCATCCGGAGTACGCCACCCCGGAATGCGACTCCGTGCCCGACCTGGTCACCCACGACAAGGCCGGGGAACGCATCCTCGAGGGCCTGCTCGTCGAGGCCGAACGACGGCTGCGCGAGGAGGGCATCGCCGGCGACATCCATCTGTTCAAGAACAACACCGACTCCGCCGGCAACAGCTACGGCTGTCACGAGAACTACCTCGTCGGTCGGCACGGCGAGTTCTCGAAGCTCGCGGACGTGCTGGTGCCGTTCCTGGTCAGCCGGCAGATCCTGTGCGGCGCGGGCAAGGTGCTGCAGACCCCGCGGGGCGCGGTGTACTGCATCTCCCAGCGCGCCGAGCACATCTGGGAGTCGGTGTCCTCGGCGACCACCCGGTCCCGGCCGATCATCAACACCCGTGACGAGCCGCACGCCGACGCCGAGCGGTTCCGGCGGCTGCACGTGATCGTCGGCGACTCGAACATGAGCGAGACGACCATGCTGCTCAAGCTCGGGGCGACCGACCTGGTGCTGCGCATGATCGAGGCCRGTGTGATGCTGCGGGACATGACCCTGGAGAACCCGATCCGGGCGATTCGCGAGGTCAGCCACGACATGACCTGCCAGCGCAGGATCAAGCTGGCCAACGGACGTGAGGTCAGCGCGCTGGACATCCAGTGGGAGTACCACTCCAAGGCGGTCGAGTTCGTGGAGCGCCGCGGCGGGGACGGGGACGAGGTCRCCAAGCGGGTGCTCGACCTGTGGGGCCGTACCCTGCTCGCGATCGAGAMCGACGACCTCGAGCTCGTCGCCCGTGAGATCGACTGGGTGACGAAGTACGTGCTCATCGAGCGTTTCCGGCACAAGCACGGGCTGTCGCTGGCCTCGCCGCGGGTCGCCGAGCTCGACCTGAAATACCACGACATCCACCGCGACCGGGGCCTGTACTATCGGATGGAACGGGCTGGTCTGGTCGAGCGCGTCACCCGTGATCTCGACGTCTTCGAGGCCAAGTCACGCCCCCCGCAGACCACCCGCGCCCGGCTGCGCGGCGAGTTCATCAAGCGTGCCCAGGAGAAACGCCGGGACTTCACAGTCGACTGGGTCCACCTGAAGCTCAATGATCAGGCCCAGCGTACGGTCCTGTGCAAGGACCCGTTCCGTTCCGTTGATGATCGGGTCGACAAGCTCATCGCCAGTATGTGAGGACTCGAGCCCCTGTGATGTTCGTGCCGCGACGCGCCGGCGTCGTCCTGCCCTTCGCGTCAGCCCGTCCCGGCTCGCGTGGCAGCGGCCGTCGGCCGTCCGCCACCCGCCGGCACCCGCTCGCGGGTGCCGTGCTGCCCGCCGTGCTGCTCGCCCCGCTCCTGGTCGGCTGCGGCGCCTCCGACGCCCCCGACGGCACCAGGGCGGCGCCGGTGCCCTCCCGGACGGCCGTCGACGACACCTCCGGGCGGGTCCCCGCGGTCGCGGGTGCCACCGACCTGAGCCGCAAGCCGATCTCCGCGGCGGGCCGGGGGACGGCGCCGGCCACGTTGGTCACCACCGATCTCGTGACCGGTCACGGCGCGCTCGCCTCCGCCACCAGCACCGTCACCGTCCGGTACGTGGGCGTGCTCTGGCGCGACGGCAAGGAGTTCGACAGCAGCTGGGCGGGGGGCCAGCCGGCGACCTTCCCGCTGGACGGCACGATCGCCGGCTTCGGGCAGGGCATCGACGGGATGCGCGTCGGCGGCCGCCGCCAGATCATCATCCCGCCGGACCTCGGATATGGCCCGGTGGGGGGACGTCCGCCGACGATCCTCGCCGACGACACTCTGGTGTTCGTGGTGGACCTGATCGCGGTCGACGGCGCCACCTCGGGTGTTGGGGCCACGCCGGGTGTTGGGGCCGGCGCCGGCCAGCCGTAGCCCACGGGCCCTCACCCGGCCCGGCCGCGGGTGGCCCGGTGGGCCCGGTGCGACCGGTGGGCCAGCGGCGGTGATGGGGTGCTGCGTGCCCGGTGAACTCCGGCGGCTACCCTTTACGGGTGTGTCCCGGCGACGGGTGGAGCGGCTCCTCAACCTGACGATGTGCCTGATGGCGACATCGCGTTTCCTCACCGTGTCCCAGATCGGCGAGCTGGTGGAGGGCTACGAGCCCGGGCGCACCGAGGAGGAGCAGGACGCCTTCCGGCGGATGTTCGAGCGGGACAAGGCGTATCTGCGGGAGATCGRCATCCCCTTGGAGACCGGCGCGGACTCGGCGTTCAGCAACGAGACCGGCTACCGCATCCGCCGCGGCGACTACGCGCTGCCCGACATCGCCCTGGAACCGGACGAGGCCGCGGCCCTGGCCGTCGCCGGCTCGCTGTGGTCGAGCACGGCGCTCGCCGGGCCGGCCGCCAGCGCCCTGCGCAAGCTCGCCGCGGGCGGGGCCGCGGTGAGCGGTGGCGGGCTCGGCGTGCTCGACGGCTTCGAACCGCGGGTCGATGYGACCGAGCCGGCCTTCGAGCAGTGCCTCGCGGCGGTCCAGGCCGGTCGGACCATCCGCTTCCCGTACCGGAAGGTCGGTGAGACGGACTCCGCCGACCGGCACGTCGAGCCCTGGGGGGTGCTGTCGTGGCGGGGGCGGTGGTACCTTGCCGGGCACGATCTGCACCGTGGCGCGGCCCGGGTGTTCCGGCTGTCCCGGTTCACCGGCCCGGTGCGCATGGTCGGACCGGCCGGCGCGGTCCAGGTCCCGCCAGGGGTCGATCTGCGGGCGATGGTCTCGGCGCAGGCCCCCCCGGACCGCTTCCGGACCGCCACGCTGGCGGTCCGCCGGGGCAGCGCGCACGCGCTGCGGCGGTACGCCCGCCCGTCGCCGGATACGAATCCACCGCCGGGCATGGATCTGCTGGAGATGGACTTCGCCGACACCGAACAGCTCGCCCGGTGGATCGTCGGATCGGGTCCGGACGTCGTCGTCGTCGACCCACCCGAGCTGCGCGCGGCTGTGGTCGGTCGGCTCCGGGCGGCCCTCGCGGGCACCGCCGCCCGCGACGTGGCGTCCCCACCTGCGGGGGTGCGCCGCGACGAACGTCCGGTGAGCGCCCGATGATCCGTCGGGCGGCGCCCGCCCCGGCTCATCGTCCACCGCCCGCCCCGGGCACGCGGTGAGCGCCGCCACCGACCGGCTGAGCCGGCTGCTCGCGCTCGTCCCCTGGTTGCGGGCGCATCCCGGGATCTCCCTGACCGAGGCGGCCGCGGCCTTCGGGATCACCCCCCGCCAGCTGCGCGACGACCTCGACCTGCTGTTCGTCTGCGGCCTGCCCGGCGGCGCGCCCGGGGACCTCATCGACCTGAGCTACTCCGGCGATCAGATCACCATCGTCGATCCGCAGACCCTCGACCGGCCGCTGCGGCTGTCGGTCGACGAGGCGACCGCCCTGATCGTCGCCGCCCGCGCGCTCGCCGACGTGCCCGGCCTCGCCGGCCGCGAGGCCCTGGATCGGGCGCTGGAGAAGCTGGAGGAGGCGGTCGGCACCGCCGGCACCGCCGCCGTCGGCCAGGTACGCGTCACCCTCGACGTCCACGACGAGGTCCTCGCGGTGGTGCAGCGGGCGCTGCGGGACCGCCGGCGGGTGCATCTGCGCTACCTGGTGTGGTCCCGCGACGAGCTGACCGAGCGCGAGGTCGACCCGATGCGGGTGCTGGTCCAGGACGGCCGCTGGTACCTGGAGGGATGGTGCCACCGGGCGGAGGCGGTGCGGCTGTTCCGGCTGGACCRCATCGACGGGCCGGGCGGGGTGACGATCCTCGACGCCCCGGCGGTTCCGCCGCCGGGCACGGTGTCCCGCGACACCAGGGAGGGGATCTACCGGCCCGGCCCGGCGGACGTGCGGGTCGTGCTGGAGCTGGCGTCCCCGGCCCGGTGGGTGGCCGACTACTACCCGGTCACCGGGATGCGCGAGCTGCCCGGTGGACGGCTCGAGGTCACGCTGTACGCCGGGGAGACCTTCTGGCTGCACCGGCTGGTCCTCGGCCTCGGGGCCGACGTGCGGGTGGTCGAGCCGCCGGCGCTCGCCGAGGAGGTGCACGCCTTGGCCCGCCGGGCCCTGCTCGCCTACGGGCTCACGCCGACCGCCGAGTAGGGTGATCGGTATGCTCTGGGCGCTCCTCTACCTCGTCCTCATCGTCGGCGCGCTTGCCCTGCTGGCGCTCAGTGCGTGGCGAGTGTGGCAGAAGATGCGCGCGGTGCGGGCCGTCACGACGGAGCTGTCCGCGCGGGTCTCGGTCCTGGCCTCGGACACCGCGGCGCTCGCGGCGCGGCTCGACCACGCCGAGGTCAGCGCGCGGCTCGCCGAACGCACGTCCTGACCGGCTCCTCGCCCGACCGGATCCGTGGTCCCCGTGTGGTCTGACGGGAGCGACCGTCGCGTGACGTCGATCGTGCCATACGACGTTGTGTCGCCACAATTTGGGACTTCCGGGTTGACGAGGTAGCGGTCGGTGATGATTTGGGTTTCCGGTGTCGTTGTGGACACGCTTTGCCCGCCGAGTGCTACGAGCTATCGTGCAGGCTGACTTCGTTGCGCATCCGTCATCTCCGGGATACCCGCACGCCGTCTATCCCCTCCTAGGCTGGCGGACGTAGCATCGATCGCACCRGTCGTCGGACCGGGCCCGGTACCGCGCTCATCGGAGGACGCCGACCATGCCAAACCTGGGCACCACCGAAATCATCATCATCGCCCTCGTCGTTCTGGTGCTATTCGGGTCGAAGAAGCTTCCCGACGCCGCGCGTTCCTTCGGTCGTTCGCTGCGCATCTTCAAGGCCGAGACGAAGGGCCTGCGCGAGGATGACCAGCCCGCGCCCGCGGCGCAGCCGGCCCCGTTGCCGATCGAGGCCCAGCCGCCGGTGGCCCAGCCGCAGGCCGTCGCGCCCGGTCAGGCCGTCGCGCCCGGTCAGGTCTCCGCCTCGTCCGTGAACGCCACCGCGTCCGTGAACGGCACCGCGTCGGCCGCCGACCGGGGCTGACCTCACGGCGGTCCCACGGCCTGTCGGGCGTCCGCCGGCGCCCCTTCCTCCTTCCTCTCGACCAGGAGCCGCCGACGTGCCAGGGTTGCCCACGCCGCGAAGGCTCGTCGCCTCGGTGAACTACCGCCGCACGCGCACTGTCGAGGACAGTCGCATGCCGCTCACCGAGCATCTGCGTGAGCTGCGCAACCGCGTCGCCATCGCGCTCCTCGCGTTCGCGATCGCCGGTGTCGTCTGTTTCATCTTCGAGCCGCGCATCTTCGACTGRCTCAAGGCGCCGTACTGCGACCTGCCGGCGAGCAAGCGGTTCAGCCCGGACGGCCTGGCGGCGAACGACTGCACCCTGTACTTCTTCGGCATCCTCGACGCGTTCACTATCCGCCTGAAGATCTCCATGATCGCCGCGGTGGTGGTCTCCTCGCCGGTGTGGCTGTACCAACTCTGGTCCTTCATCACCCCTGGTCTGCACCGTCATGAGCGGCGCTGGTCGTTGACCTTCGTCGGTGTCTCCCTCGTCCTGTTCGCCACCGGTGCGGTCTTCGCCTACCTGACGTTGTCGACCGGGCTGGGCCTGCTGCTCGGCTTCGGCGGCAACGGGCTGGTCAGCGTCCTGGACGGCAACCGGTACCTCAGCTACGTCCAGGCGATGCTGCTGATCTTCGGACTGTCGTTCGAGGTTCCGCTGCTCGTCATGATGCTGAATCTGGCCGGGATCGTCAGCACCGCCAAGCTGCGCTCCTGGCGGCGGCCCGAGATCYTCCTGGTGTTCGTGTTCGCCGCGGTCGTCACCCCCAGCCAGGACCCGTTCACCATGCTCGCGCTGGGCCTGCCCATGGTGCTCCTCTACGAGGTCGCGCTGATCATCGGCTGGCTGAACGACCGGCGGGTGGCCCGCCGCGGGGACACCTCCCCGTATGCCGACCTGGACGACGACGAGACCTCCCCGCTGGACTTCGACGACGCCCCGCCCCGCCCGGCGGCCTCCGCGGGCCCCGCGGCGACGGCCACGTCGCCCGGCACGGCGAACCCGCCCGGCACGGCGAACCCGGTCGGCACGGCGAACCCGGTCGGCACGGCGAACCCGGTCGGCACGGCGAACCCGGTCGGCACGGCGAACCCGGTCGGCACCGGGTCGTCAACACCCGTCGGCGCGGGGACGGCCCCCGTCTCCCCAAGCACCGACGTCACCCACGGCGACATCACCTGACGCTCGTAGGTTCTTCCCCGGCCGGTCGGGACCGGCATAAACCGGTCGGCTGCCGGCCGTCGCGTCCCGTAGGGTGGCTGATGTGTCCTCCACGCCCGAGATTCTTGTGGAGTTCGCCGCTGGCCTCCCCTTCGGACTCGACCCGTTCCAGTTCGAGGCGGTCGCGGCGCTGGCTGCCGGTGAAGGGGTGCTCGTCGCGGCCCCGACGGGAGCGGGTAAGACGGTTGTCGGCGAGTTCGCCGCCCATCTCGCCCTGCGCACCGGGACGCGTTGCTTCTACACGACGCCGATCAAGGCGCTGTCGAACCAGAAGTACGCCGATCTCGTCTCCCGCTACGGCGCCGTCTCGGTCGGCCTGCTGACCGGGGACACCTCCCGCAACGGCGACGCCCCGATCGTGGTGATGACCACCGAGGTCCTGCGCAACATGCTCTACGCCGGCCCGGTCGACAACGG
Organism: Frankia sp. CcI156; assembly: GCF_001983015.1. Taxonomy (NCBI): domain Bacteria; kingdom Bacillati; phylum Actinomycetota; class Actinomycetes; order Frankiales; family Frankiaceae; genus Frankia; species Frankia sp. CcI156. The sequence continues at coordinate 10,572 of NZ_MOMD01000033.1, read as the reverse complement.
CCGGCTGGACGACCTCGGCTATGTCGTCATGGACGAGGTGCACTACCTCGCCGACCGCCAGCGCGGCGCCGTGTGGGAGGAGGTCATCATCCATCTGCCGGCGCAGGTCCGGCTGGTCTCCCTGTCCGCGACGGTGAGCAACGCCGAGGAGTTCGCCGAGTGGCTGGTCACGGTGCGCGGCCATACCCGGGTCATCGTCAGCGATCACCGTCCCGTTCCGCTGTGGCAGCATGTGCTCGCTGACCGCACCCTGTACGACCTGTTCCTCGAGGACACTGCCGGCACCCCGCCGCCGGGCGGACCCGAGGCACTTCGTGCCACCCTGGACGGTGATCTCGTCCGGTCGAGGTGGAACGTCGGGGTCGAAGCCGGATTCGAGGTAGCCGGCACCCGGCGCGCCACCATCGGCGACCGGGACCGCGGCGGCGACCGGGACCGCGGACGGGGGCGGGGCGGCAACCGCAACGGCGAACGGGGCCGGGCCACCCAGGGTGGTCGCGGTGGCGACCGTGGCCGCAATGGGGGTGCCGGCCAGGCGCCCGTGGCAGCCATCCCCGCGGCCCGTGGTGGTCCGACGGCGGTCGGTGGACGAGTGGTGAACCCGGACCTGCTGCGGCTGGCCCGCGAGGAGAGCCGGGCGCTGTCGGGGGGCTCTCCCGCGGTCGGCCGCGGTCGGCCGGCGCCCGGCGCGCGCCGGCGGACGTGGGTGCCGGGCCGGCCGGAGGTCGTCGAACGGCTCGACCGCGACGGCCTGCTCCCGGCGATCGTCTTCGTGTTCAGCCGGGCCGGCTGCGATGCGGCGGTCACCTCCTGCGTGCGTGCGGGTCTGCGGCTCGTCGGCCCCGCGGAGCAGCAGCGGATCCGGACCCTGGTCCGGGAACGCACCGCCGGGATCCCCGAGACCGACCTCGCCGTGCTCGGCTACTGGGCGTGGCTGGAGGGGCTGGAACGCGGCATCGCATCCCACCACGCCGGCATGCTGCCAACCTTCAAGGAGATCGTCGAGGAGCTGTTCGTCCAGGGGCTGGTCCGGGTGGTCTTCGCCACGGAGACCCTGGCGCTCGGCATCAACATGCCCGCCCGTACCGTCGTGCTGGAGCGGCTGACGAAGTTCAACGGCGAGAGCCGCGTGGACATCACCCCGGGGGAGTACACCCAGCTGACGGGCCGCGCCGGGCGGCGCGGCATCGACGTGGAGGGCCACGCKGTCGTCCTGTGGCAGCCGGGGCTGGATCCGCTCGCGCTCGCGGGGCTGGCCTCCACGCGGACMTATCCGCTGCGCTCGTCGTTCCGGCCGTCGTACAACATGGCCGTCAACCTGGTCGGCAGGCTCGGGCGGGAGCGGGCACGCACCGTGCTGGAGTCGTCGTTCGCGCAGTTCCAGGCCGACCGGGCCGTGGTGGGCCTGGCCCGGGCGGTGCAGCGCAACACCGAGGCGATCGACGCGAAGCGTGAGGCGTTGAGCTGCGACAAGGGTGACATCGGCGAGTACGACCGGTTGCGCCGGGAGATCGCTGAGCGGGAGGCCGCGCTGTCGCGGGAGGGTTCGGCGCGCCGGCGGGCCGAATCCGCGGCGGCGCTCGCCCGGCTGCGGACCGGGGACATCGTGCGGGTGCCCGCCGGGCGGCGCAGTGGGCTCGCTGTCGTGCTCGACGCCGACGCCGCCGCGAATGCCGCCGACGGCCCGCGGCCGGTGGTGCTCACCGCGGACAGGCAGGTTCGCAGGCTGTCCCTGACCGACTTCCCGATCGCCGTCGAACCGCTCGGCCGGGTCCGGGTGCCGCGGTCGTTCAACCCGCGCTCGCCGCAGTCACGCCGGGATCTGGCCTCCTCCCTGCGCGCCGCCGACGTCAACCCCGATGCCCCTCCGGGCCGGCGGGCCAGGGTCCGTTCGGCCGCGGCGGACGACGCCGAGCTCGCCCGGCTGCGCCGGGCCCTGCGCGCCCATCCGGTGCACGACTGTCCGCGCCGCGAGGAGCACCTGCGCTCCGCCGAGCAGGTCAACCGGCTGGTCAAGGAGACCGCCACGATCTCACGGAAGGTGGAGGGCCGGACGAACACGGTCGCGAAGACGTTCGACCGGGTCCGCGCCGCGCTCGAGGACCTCGGCTACCTGGACGGGGACCGCGTCACCGCCGCCGGGCGGGTGCTCGCGCGCATCTACTCGGAGCAGGACCTGCTCGTCGCCGAATGCCTGCGCGCCGGCATCTGGGACGATCTCACCCCGCCGGCGCTGGCCGCCGCCGTGTCCACGCTGGTGTTCGAGCCGCGCGGTGACGACGCCGGCGTCCCGGCGCTGCCGGGCGGCGCGGCGCTACGCGACTGCCTCGCCGAGATGGTCCGGCTGTCGGAGCGGCTCGCCGAGGCCGAGCAGGCCCACCGGCTCGCGTTCCTGCGCCCGCCCGAGCTCGGATTCGTCGCCGTCGCGCACGACTGGGCCGCGGGCCGCACGTTGGAACGGGTGCTGACCGACAGTTCCGTGGAACTGACCGCCGGCGATTTCGTTCGGTGGATGCGCCAGCTCATCGACATCCTTGACCAGATCGCGCAGGTCGCTCCGATGGTGCAGGCGGACCCGGGAACGCCGGACGGCGCGCGGGTGCGCCGGACCGCCCGGGCGGCGATGGACGCCGTCCGTCGCGGGGTCGTCGCGTACGCGATGAGCGTCTGAGCCGTGGTCCCTTCCCGTGCCGTGGTCCCTTCCCGTGCCGTGCGCGCGTTCGGTCTGGTCCTCGGTGCCGTGCTGGACGGGCTGCTCGCCGACCCGGCGCGGCTGCATCCGGTCGCCGGGTTCGGGCGGGCCGCGTCCCGGCTGGAGAACCGGCTCTACCGGGACGGCCGGGCGCCCGGAGCGCTGCACACCGCGGTGCTGCTAGCCGCGGTCGCCGTGCCCGCCGTCGCTGCTGAACGCGCTGCTGAACGCGCTGCTGAACGCGCCGCTGAACGCGCCGTCGCGCTCACGGCGGTGGTCACGTGGACCGTCCTCGGTGGCGCCTCGCTGCGCCGTCAGGGCCGACGCCTCGGCGAGGAGCTGCGCGCCGACGATCTCGCCGCGGCCCGGGAACGGCTCCCGGCGCTGTGCGGACGCGATCCGGCGTCGCTGGACGCCGCCGGGATCGCCCGCGGCGCGATCGAGTCCATCGCCGAGAACACCTCCGACGCGCTGGTCGCCCCGCTGTGGTGGGGGGCGCTCGCCGGCCTGCCCGGCCTGGTCACCTACCGGGCGATCAACACCCTTGACGCGATGATCGGACACCACAGCCCCCGGTACGAACGCTTCGGCTGGGCGGCGGCGCGCCTCGACGATCTGGCGAACCTACTCCCGGCGCGGATGTGCGCGCTGGTGACCTGCGCGTGCGCCCCGGTCGTCGGCGGTTCGGCGGTCGACGCGTACTGGGTCATGCGCCGGGACGGCCGGTCGCATCCCAGCCCCAACGCCGGGATGGTGGAGGCCGCGTTCGCCGGGGCGCTGRGGCTGCGGCTCGGGGGAGAGCTGCGCTACCCMTACCGCGTCGAGCACCGGCCGGAGCTCGGGTTCGGCCGGCGGCCGCAGGGCGCGGACGTCGCAGCCGCGGCCCGGTTGTCCGCGGCGGTGAGCGTGGTCTGTGTCGCGCTGACGGCGGCGGCGGCTCCGGTGGCGCGGCTGGTCACCTCCGCCCTGACCGCGCGCCTCGGCCTCGGTACCGGATCCGGACGCGCTGGCTCCGGGGGCTCTGGTGGGCCCGGGAGAAGAGAGCGCCGCCGGTGAGCGGGGGACTGCTGGTCGCCGGGACCGCGTCGGATGCCGGCAAGAGCGTGCTGACCGCGGGGATCTGCCGGTGGCTGGCGCGGGAGGGGGTGCGGGTCGCCCCGTTCAAGGCGCAGAACATGGCGTTGAACTCGGCGGTCACCGCCGATGGTGCGGAGATCGGCCGGGCCCAGGCGATGCAGGCGGCGGCGGCCGGTGTCGAACCGGAGGCGGCGATGAACCCGGTGCTGCTCAAACCGGGGGGCCAGCGGCACAGCCAGCTCGTTGTGCTGGGCCGCCCGGTCGCCGAGGTCGACGCGCTCGGCTACCGCCCGTACAAGGAACGGCTGGCCGCGATTGTCCTGGAGTGCCTGGACGACCTGCGCGGCCGGTTCGACGCGGTGATCTGCGAGGGGGCCGGTTCTCCGGCGGAGATCAACCTGCGTTCGACCGACATCGCCAACATGGGCCTGGCGCGCGCCGCGAACCTGCCGGTGATCGTGGTCGGCGACATCGACAAGGGCGGGGTCTTCGCCGCCCTGTTCGGCACGCTGGCCCTGCTCGATGCGGCCGACCAGGCGTTGGTTGCCGGCTGGGTGATCAATCGGTTCCGTGGCGACGCCCGACTGCTCGAACCCGGACTGCGCCAGATCGAACGGCTCACCGGCCGGCCGGTGCACGGCGTCGTCCCCTGGAAGGCGGGGTTGTGGCTGGACGTCGAGGACTCCCTCGACCTCGCTGCCTTCCCCGACGYCGAGCCCTGTCCCGACGCCGAGCCCTGTCCCGAGGCGCGGCCTGCCTCGCACGGCGGTCGGCGGGAGGTGCTGCGGGTCGCMGTCATCCGGCTGCCCCGGCTGTCGAACGTGACCGACATCGACGCGTTGCGCGTCGAGCCCGGGGTCGCGGTGCGCCTGGCCACCCGACCGGACGAGCTCGCCGACGCCGACCTCGTGATCCTGCCGGGCACCCGTTCCACCGTCGAGGACCTGCGCTGGCTGCGTCGCCGTGGTCTCGCCGCGGCCCTCGCCGAACGCGCCGCCGCGGCCCGTCCGGTGCTGGGTATCTGTGGCGGCTACCAGATCCTCGGCCGTCGCATCCGTGACGACGTCGAATCGGGTGCGGGCGAGGTCGATGGTCTCGGCCTGCTCCCGGTCATCACCACGTTCGACCCGGTGAAGCTGCTCGGTCGGCGCGCGGCCACCGATGCCGCCGGCCGACCGCTGACCGGCTACGAGATCCGGCACGGGCGGCTGACCGTCGAGGAGCATCCGGACAGCGCGCCGTTCGCCGCGGACGGGGTGCGCGTCGGCGCGGTCGCCGGCACGAGCTGGCACGGGGTGCTGGAGAACGACGCGTTCCGCCGCGCCTATCTCGCCGACGTGGCCACGGCCGCGGGGCGTTCGTTCGTCCCGGCGTTCACGTGCTTCGCCGATGCTCGGCAGCGCCGCCTCGACGCCCTCGGTGACCTCGTCGCCGACCATCTCGACACAGGCGCCCTGCGCCGCCTGCTCGCCGAGGGCACACCCGCCGGCCTGCCGTTCGTCCCCCCCGGCGCATCCTGATAATCAACGGTGTTGACATCGTCGCACCACGCAAAATTGATCATGAAAACCACCGCGAATAGCATCTGGGTGGCAGAGGCAGGGGTTGACCGTTACCTGGAACGCCGTGGAAAGCTGGTGCAGGTGGGCGATGGACGGCTCGAAATCGACGGGGTGTCGAAACGGTACGGCGACGTCGTCGCGTTGGAGTCGATGACGTTCGAGGTGCGGGCCGGCGAGCTGTTCGGGTTCGTCGGCAGCAACGGTGCCGGGAAGACGACGACGATGCGTATCGCCCTCGGGGTGCTCGCGGCGGATTCCGGGGTCGTGCGTTATGACGGCGTTCCGCTGACGTTACGCACCCGCCGCCGGATCGGCTACATGCCGGAGGAACGCGGTCTGTATCCGCGGATGCGGGTGGGTGAGCAGCTCGTCTACCTCGCGCAACTGCACGGAATGGGGCTGGCGGCAGCCCGTCGGGCAGTGGCGCGGTGGACCGAGCGGCTGGGGGTGTCCAGCCGCTTGGACGACGAGGTGCAGAAGCTCAGCCTCGGGAACCAGCAGCGGGTGCAGCTGGCCGCCGCGCTCGTGCACGATCCGGTCGTCCTGATACTCGACGAGTCGTTCTCCGGATTGGACCCGGTGGCCGTCGACGTGATGAGCGAGGTGCTGCGGGAGCGTCGCGCCGCCGGGGTTCCGGTGATGTTCTCCAGCCATCAGCTCGATCTCGTCGAGCGGTTGTGYGACCGGGTCGGGATCGTGCGGGCGGGCCGGATGGTCGCCTGCGGTTCGGTTGACGAGTTGCGCGCGGGTGGTGATCTGCAGGTGGTGGTGGACGCRCCGGCGGCGCCGCCGGGCTGGGCCGACRGGATACCGGGGGTCGTCGTGCGTCACCGGGACGGGCCGCGGACGGTGCTGGGCCTCACCGCGGGCGCCGACGACCAGGCGGTACTGCGCGCGGCGCTGGCCACGGGCCCGGTGCGGGAGTTCCGTCGTCGCCGGCCGTCGTTGACCGAGCTGTTCCGTAACGTCGTCGTGCAGGCTGGGCAGCAGCCGGGGAGTGGGGCGTTCCCGGAGAACGCGGCGTGAGCGTGCGGGGGCTGGATGGCGCGGCGCAGGGGTCGGGCCGGGTGATCCGGCTGATCGCCCGGCGGGAGATCGTGACCAGGACCAGGTCGCGGGCCTTCCGGATCACCACGGGGCTGTTCGTCCTCGGGATCGGCGCCATGGTGCTGCTGACGTCCCTGACCGGCGGCTCGTCGGCGAGCCGGATCGCGTTTACCGCGGTCGACTTCCGGCAGGCGGCGACGGTCGAGGCTGCGGCCCGGTCGCTGGGCGAGAACGTCGAGGTCCGTGCGGTGGCGGATCGGGCGGTCGGCGAGCGGGCCGTGCTCGACGGTGACGTCGACGCGTTCGTCCGCGTGGTTGCGACCCCTGGCGCGGCGGGGAACGCCGTCTACCGGGTGGTCGTCAAGAAGGAGCTCGGCGACCGGCTGACGTCGGTGTTGAGCCTCGCCGCCCGGCAGGTCGCGCTCGAGCGCCAGGTCGTGGGGCTCGGTGGTGATCCGGCCGTCGTGGGGCGAGCCGTGTCCGCGGCCACGGTCCAGGTCAGCGCCCTGCGGCCGGCCTCGGAACGGGACGGGGCCCGGTTGCTGCTCGGCCTGCTCTCCGGCGGGCTGATCTACCTGTCTCTGCTGATCTTCGGCCCGGCCGTGGCGCAGGGGGTGATCGAGGAGAAGAGCAGCCGGGTGGTGGAGCTGCTGCTGGCGACCGTGCGTCCGTGGCAGCTGATGGCCGGCAAGGTCATCGGGATCGGCGCCGTGGCTCTCGGTCAGTTGACGCTGATCGGGGTGGTCGGCGTGTCGTTGGGCCTGACCACCGGGCAGCTCGACATTCCGGCCGGGATCGCGATCGGGTCGGTCGCGCTGGCGCTGCTGTGGTATCTGCTCGGGTTTGCCGTGTACGCGCTGCTGTTCGCGGCCGCCGGGGCACTGGTGTCTCGGCAGGAGGACGCCGGCGGGGTCACGGCACCGATGATCTTGCTGATCGTTGTCCCGTACGTGCTGGGCATCTCGGTGCTGCCGGGGTCGCCGGACAGCGGCCTCATCCTGGCGCTGGCGATGATTCCGCTGTTCGCGCCGGTCCTGATGCCGATGGTGATCGGGATCGGCAGCGTGGCGGGGTGGCAGGTGGTGGTCGCGATGGCGCTGACGCTCGCGCTGATCGGGGCACTGGTCTGGCTGGCCGGGCGGGTGTACGGCAATGCGGTGAAGCGTGGCGGGACTCGGGTGTCGATCCGGGAGGCGCTAGGGACCTCGGCATGACTCGGCCTCTGGTCGATACCATCCGGGACGGGCGGGTCCATCGGACGTCGACCGGGGACACCGAGGCCCGGGACACCGAGGCCCGGGACACCGAGGCCCGGGACACCGAGACCGGGGAACGAGGAGCGGTTCGTGCGAGACATCGCCGTCTTCAGCGGCAGTGCCCATCCGAGTCTCGCCGAGGAGATCTGCACACACCTTGACGTGCMGCTGCATCGGGTGCGGGTGCAGCGTTTTGCCAACGACTGCCTGGAGGTCCAGCTTCCCGCGAACTGCCGGGAACGCGACGTGTTCCTCATCCAGCCGCTGGTCGCACCGGTGCAGGAGAACCTCGTCGAGCTGCTGCTGATGCTGGACGCGGCGCGCGGGGCGTCGGCGGCGCGCACGACGGTCGTGCTGCCGCACTATGCCTATGCCCGCTCGGACAAGAAGGACGCGCCGCGGATCTCGATCGGCGGGCGGCTGGTCGCGGACCTGCTCGTCACCGCGGGTGCGAACCGCGTCCTCGCCATGACCCTGCACTCGCCGCAGGTCCATGGTTTCTTCAGCGTGCCGGTGGATCATCTGCATGCGTTGCGGGAACTTGCCGCGCACTTCCGTCACTACGAGCTGTCGAACACGACGGTGGTCTCCCCGGACCTCGGCAACGCCAAGGAGGCGGCGGCGTTCGCCCGGATGCTCGGGGTGCGGGTGGCGGCGGGGGCCAAGCAGCGTTTCGCCGACGACCGGGTCAGCATCAGCACGGTCATCGGTGACGTGGCTGGCCGGGACGTCATCGTGCTCGACGACGAGATCGCCAAGGGTAGCACCGTGCTCGAGCTGCTTGAGCGGCTGCGTGAGCTGAACGTGCGGTCGGTGCGGGTGGCGTGTACGCACGGGCTGTTTGCGGCGGGTGCGCTTAAGCGCATCGGCGACCAGCCCGAGGTCGCCGAGATCGTGTGCACGAACACGGTGCCAATTCCGGCGGGGGRCCGAGTGCCGAAGCTGAAGATTCTCACGGTCGCCCCGGCGCTCGCCGAGGCCATCCGCCGCATCCACAACGGCGAGTCCGTCAGCGCTCTCTTCGACGCCTGACCGTCGCGCCGACTTGGCCCGGGTCTCGGACACAGGGGTCCGCCTGATCGCGCGGCGGCCACGTTATGGGGAGCAGGGCACGGTCCAGGCCCGCAGACCATCCTCAGGTCCCCCAAATTCGCCGACCGAAGCACACGTACCCGGAGAAGTTCGCGCACTCGGCCCGGGAGGTCGGTGGCGCGACGGATTCCTGTCGCCGTCCGACGGGGCGGTAGCCGGTTCCGTTCAGCGTTGGCTGACGTCAGGACCGGCTGTACCGTTGAAGCATGGTGAAGGTTGCCTCGCATGCCGAGGTGCTCGCCCGATTCGGGCACGCGCTGTCCGACCCGACGCGGGCCAGATTGCTGCTGGTACTGCGGGAGGGCGCGGCCTACCCCTCGGATCTTGCGGAGATCCTCGGGGTGGGGCGCACGAATCTGTCCAATCATCTGGCCTGTCTGCGTGGCTGCGGATTGGTCGTCGCCACGCCGGAGGGTCGCCGGCAGCGCTACGAGCTCGCCGATGACAAGCTCCGCCATGCCCTGGACGATCTTCTCGGCGTCGTCCTGGCCGTCGACACCGACCACATCCACCCGAACGTCACCGCCCCCGTCGCGGCTGCCGCGCCGGGGAGCCTCGGCGGGGCCCGCGGTGGGGTCTTTGGCGAGGCCGGTGGTGCTGATGACGTCGGCTCCGGGGGCGCCGCCGACCGTGCCGCCCTGGCCGGTGCGTGCGACGCATGACCAGCACCGGCACCTTCGGTGACCAGGGCGCCGGCCACGATGATCGTCGTGGCCGGGATCACGGCCACGGCCACGGTCACGGCCACAGCCACGGTCATGGTCATGGTCATGGTCATGGTGTTTCCGAGACGCCCGGGAGTGCCGGCCAACGGCGCCGGCTGCTGCTGGCGACCGCATTGAACATCGCCATCGTGATCGGGCAGGCGGCGGCGGGGCTCGCGGTCGGTTCGGTCGGTCTGCTCGCCGACGCCGGGCACAACCTGACCGACACTGCCGGCGTGGTGCTCGCGCTCGTCGCGGTGGCACTGTCCCGGCGGCCGCCGTCGGCGAGCCGCACCTTCGGCGGGGTGCGTTGGCCGGTGCTTGCCGCGCAGGCCAACGCCGCCGCCGTGCTGGTCGTGACGGCGCTGCTGGCGGTGGAGTCCCTGCGGCGCCTCGGTTCGACCGGTTTCGTGGATKGGGGAGTGGTGGTCGCCGTCGCGTTGGCCGCCGCCGTTGTCAACGGGGTCAGCGCGTGGGTGGTCCACGGCGGCGATGGTGATCTCAACACCCGGGCCGCGGTGCTGCACCTCGCCGGGGACGCCGCGGTATCGTTGGCGGTCGCCGCCGCCGGCGGGGCCATCTGGCTGGTCGGTGGCTGGTACTGGCTGGATCCGCTGGTCTCGCTGGTGATCRCGCTGCTCATCGCCGTCCAGGGGGCGCGGCTGCTGGCGAGTGCCTCACGGGTGCTGCTGGAGGCAACCCCGGCGAGCCTGGACGTCGCGGCGGTGCGTGCCGACATCCTGCGCGACCCTCATGTCCTCGACGTGCATGACCTGCACGTCTGGAGCCTGTCCGACCGACTCCTCGCCGCGTCGGTGCATCTGGAGCTCGGCCATCTCGACAGTGYCCACGGCGACGKGGGCCATCCCAGCCTGGCGCAGGCCCGATCGGTGTCCGATGCGATCAAGGCGATGCTCGCCGCRCGGCACGGCATCACTCACGCGACCATCGAGGCCGAGTGCGAGCCGTGTACCCCGCCGCATGACGACCCGTGCGGTGTCACCCGTGGGCTGGTCCGCCGCGACGGGGACCGGCAGACCGGGCGGCGGCGGCACCCTCGGGAACAGCGGCACCCTCGGGAACAGCGGCACCCTCGGGAACAGCGGCACCCTCGGGAACAGCGGCACCCTCGGGAACAGCGG
>NZ_MOMD01000032.1:0-101860 GCF_001983015.1 Frankia sp. CcI156 | reverse complement strand
GCCAGCCTGCGCAACCTGGCGATCGCGATCCTTCGCCTGACCGGCGCCACGAACATCGCCCAGGCAATCCGACACCACGCGCGGCGCCCCGAACGACCACTAGAGACGATCAAGAGCCTTGCTTGCTAACCGACAACTTTGCCGGGGCCCTGCCAGGCGGCCGACCGGGGGGATCAGATGATCAAAGAGTCTAAAGGTCGCGCTCGAAGCAGCAGTCCCACGTGCCTGAAGATCCCCACGTCACACTAGAAGACGGGCTCCACCTACGGCACCAAGGCAGCCCGACGTCGACCGGCCGACCACCAGCGATTTTCCATCGCCCCACGTGGCCGGCCAGTAGCCGCGTGAGGTCGATGCGGTGACGCTCGATCGCATCAGCGCCATCCCGGTGGTACTTCGATAGCCGCAGATAGASCCAGATCGGCCGCGTCCCTGACCGAACCTCGACGCCGTAGGACCGAAAGGGCGGATAGACCACGGCCCGTGTGCGTCGGCCTGGGCGACGCAGGAACGGGTGTTCTTCGCCTGTTTCGGGGTTGATGGYGATGCCTTCGACCGTTCCGTCACTTAGTTCGCGTTCCATAGGGTGTACTTTAGTTTGCACGACTCAGCGCTTAATAATGTACTTTGGCAGGCTATAGTGGGCCATGCCCTGCTACGCGGCACGCAGGTAGCCACGATCGTTGTCGAGTATCGCGACCGGTTCGGCCGGTTCGGCGTCGAGTATGTCGACGCCGACCTTGCCGCGTCCGGCCGCCGGCTGCTGGTCGTCGACCCCGCCGGGGTGGATGAGGACCCCGCCGGGGTGGATGACGATCTGGTCGGGGACGTGACCGAGATCCTGACGTCGCTGTGCTTCCGGCTGTATGGTCGGGAGGCCGCCGCGGACCGGGTCCGGCGCGCGGTCGCAGCCGCCGTCGAGGAAGCCCGTGAGGGTCCTCCAGGCGTATCGGGTTCGCTCTTGACCCGGAACGACGCCCAGCTCGCCGACCTGCGCCGGTATGCCAGCGCAGGTCGGTTCGTTTACAAACGGAACCTATAGCTCGACGAAGCCGGACACGCAGGTGATCGTGTCGCCGCCGATCCAGACCGTGCCGTCCGCATCAGCGGAGATGTGCACCCGTCCGGTCCGGTGGAGCAGTGTTCCCTGGCTCACCGTGTAGGGTGCGCTCGCTCGCCCGGTCCGGAGCAGCCATTGGGCGACGGACGCGTTGAGGCTTCCGGTTACCGGATCCTCCCTCGTCGTGCCGTTCACGGGGAAGAAGGCCCGAACTTCGAACGTCTMGGTCGACTCGGGCGGATACGGGCCGAGCACGCCGAGATGCAGGTCGACGATGCCCGGTTGCAACGCGAGGACCGCCTCGGCGCTGTCGAGTAGAACAGCAATMCATCCCGGCCCGTTATCCGCCCACTCGGCGGCCACGATGTCATCGCGGGCGATGCCCAGCGCCGTGCCGATGCGCTGGACGAGGGCCTCCTTAACCGGCCCCGAGCGTCGCAGCGGGGGTGCGGCGAACGCGAGTCCGTCCGCGGTCCGCCGGACGGGAACGAGCCCGGCACCACACTCCTGAACGACCACATCGCCCCGTTCGGCCGGAGGCCGGGTGGTCAGCCAGGCGTGGCAGGTACCCAGCGTGGGATGCCCTGCGAAGGCCAGCTCGGCACCGGGTGTGAAGATCCGGACCCGGTAGTCGGCGTCCGATGAGGTGGGCGGCAGGATGAAGGTAGTCTCCGAGAGGTTCGTCCACCGGGCGAACCGCTGCATCTCCTCCGGGTCGAGTCCCGATCCGTCGAGCACGACGGCTACCGGATTGCCCTGATACGGGGATCTTGAGAAGACATCGATCTGTTGGAAGGGACGCGGCATCGGCCCAGTGTCCCGCGGGCCGCCGGCTGACCGCGCGGATGCAGGTGAGGAATTCCTGGATTCCGATCGCCAGGCGGCTGGAGGCGATGGAGCGTCACCAGGAGCGGGCCGGCGCGGGAACGCATCCGGGTGCATATCAGCATGAAGGCATGAGTTCCTCCGCCGACACCCATGGCCGACCCCGTCACGCCGAAGCGGGTGGCCGCCCGCATCCGCGTATTTCCAACGAGCGGATCGCCTTCGCCCGGATGCGCACCTCGCAGGACCGCGGGGCGGATCTGATCACCTCCTTCGCGGGATCGCTGCCCTTCGTCTACCTGCATGCGGTCTGGTTCGGCGGCTGGATCCTGTTGAACGAGGGCGTGTTCGGCGAGGACGCCGTCTTCGACCGCTACCCGTTCGGCCTCCTGACGATGATCGTCAGCTTGGAGGCGATCTTCCTATCGACGTTCGTGATGGTCAGCCAGAACCGTGAGGCCGCCCGGCAGAACCTCCGTGCCGAACTCGACTTCGAGACCAACCTGCGGTCCGAGGTGTGGTCGGTCCACATCGGGCGGGCGCTCGGGCTTGACCCCGACGAGGTGGAACGGGACGTCCAGGAGCTCGTCGCGCACGCCCGCGCGGAGATCCGTAACGGCCAGGCCCAGCCGATGGGTCCGGGAGTGATGGATCCGGGAGTGTCGTGACGCCTCAGGTTCATCGTCGGCGACGACGCGAATCCGGTGCCTGGTGCCCGGCGCCGGGCGTGTGGGGCCGGGTCAACCGAGCGCGACGATTCAGTCGAGCGTGACGACGAGGCCGCGCAGCTCGTAGGCCGCGATCTCGTCCCGGAGGGTGACCTGGGGTGGGCTGGCCATGTGCAGGCCGTCGAGCATGAACAGCTTGTGCAGGAAGATGTCGGTTTCGTGGATGGCGACGTGTGCGCCGGGGCATTTGTGGGGGCCGTCGCCGAAGCTCAGCCCCGCCGGACTCACGCCGTCGCCGATCGGGCGGGCGGGGCGGACTGTGTACGGGTCGGCGCCGATGGCCTGCGTGTCGATGTTGGTGCTGCTCACCGCGATGTCGATCTGGGCGCCGGCTGGGATCGTTAGCGGGCCGTGCGGGCCCGGTAGCTGGATGTCGGCCGTCGTGCGCCGTTTGAGAGTGGAGATGACCGGTTCCAAGCGCAGGAACTCGTGCAGGATCGCGATCCGTTCGGTCTGGTCAGCGTCGTGGTAGCGGGCGCGCAGTGTGTCGTCGGTGAACAGGTGCCAGGCGGCGACGTTGATGAACTCCCGGGTGGTGATCATTCCTGCGGGTGCGAAGGTGACGCACTCGGCGAAGATTTCGGCATTGGTGCAGCCTTGGTCGATCATGTGTGAGATGAGGTCATCCGTGCGTCGCCGACGGCGGGCGCGTACCGCGGGGCGCACGTCGGCGAGGTAGAAGGCGAGGGCGTGGCGGTTCTGCCGGATGAACTGCCTGATGCCGCGGATGCTGGTGACATTCGGCGGTCCGAGGTCTCCCTGGGCGAACCGTTCCAGGCGGGCGGCCATGCCGGGGCGGCTGTTGGTGAGGCCGATCACCGCGGCGGCGACCTCGACGGCGAGGGCGAAGCTGAGCTCGGACAGGTCGACGCTCCGCTCGCGGCGCAACCGGTCGATCTGCTCGTCGGCGACGCGGTGCATCAGCTCGCGGTAGTGCTCGTCGACCCTGCGTAGAGTGAAGAATCGTGCGGTCAGCCGGCGGCGTTCCCGGTGCTCGGGGCCGTCGCTGTGCAGCACCGGTCGGCGGATCCGCTTGGGAATCGCCTTAGATGCGTCGATACCGAGGCCGGCCTGCTTGGTTTCCAAGCTGCGCAGCACCGCCTGCCCGGCGGCGTACCCGCTGATCCGCCATACGCCGTCGGCGCCCTGTACGACCGGGCATCCGCCGTTCGGGTCTTCGCGGTCGATCTTGCGTGCCGACGTCCCGACGTCGGTCACCACGGGATCCGCCATGGATTCTCCTTCCCAGGGCACTCCGGAAACCGGCCGGGGCGCGGCTTCAGGGCCGTCATGACTGACCGGTGCGGCGATGGAGTGCTGCTGATGCCTATCGAATCGTTGGTGGATGCGAGGGAAAGCCGCCGCCGCCGCCCCTGCGGCTGGCTTGTTCGGGTAACGGCTCGAGGCGGAGTCGGGTGGCATCGGAGGAAGCCGTCGGCCGGACGCCTGAAACCTCTTGCAACCACTTGTGAGCCGGCAATGATGCCCCCTGCGCGGGGAATCCGTGACGGTCCCGGCCATGACGGCCCGCCGGGTTCGGCGGCATTCCTCAACGGTTCTGGCCGCTTTTCACGCTCCGCTTTTCACGCTCCGCGTCCGGGTCCGGGTCCCGTCCGACTTTACCGGAAGGATTGGGAGGGCCGGCTCATTCGTGCCCTCATTCGTGCCCTCCGGGGCGCAGCAGCGGGCCGTGATCTGACTACCCAATTGTGTCAGTTGGTGGGCGGGGCGTTCACGCCGAGCGTGGTCACGGCGCTTTTTCGGAAGCTCGCCGTCATGGTCTACGGCAGACCCGGCAAGGCGATCGCGACGGGAATCACGTGTCGCGCCCTTCCGTGCCGCGTGAAGGATTTCACGCCGACCGGGACGCCCTCCGTGTCCCTCCGTGTCCCGCCGTGTCCCGCCGTACTTCCCGCCGGATGCCACCTCGGTGGTGCGGGTGACGCTCTTCCCGGCCATGGCCGTGCCGGGTTCCCGCTTCACAGCCACCCGCCCACCAGGGTGGGTCTTACGGTCGGCTCCACGGGCGTTTATCGTCTCCGACGTACTGGCGGCGACGAGGTGACGCAGGTTGACCGCGGCGTTGGCGTCGCGGTCGGCCACCAGCCCGCAGGACGGGCAGGTGAAGATGCGGTCCGGCAGGGTCAGGTTTGGGTTTCGCCCGCCACAGCCGGAACAGGTCTTGCTCGAGGGGTACCAGCGGTCCGCGACCACCAGGGTCGATCCGTACCAGAGGGTTTTGTAGGCGAGCTGGCGGCGGACCTCGGCCATGCCGGTATCGGACACGGCACGGGCGAGGCGGCGGTTACGGACCATTCCGGCCACGGGCAGGTCTTCCACCACGATCGTTTCGTGGGACGTCGCGAGCCGGGTGGTGAGCTTGTGCGGCCCGTCGCGGCGCAGCTTCCGCAGCGACCGGGCCAGCGGCTTCGGGTTCGCCACGGTCTCACCGGTCGACAGGACGGCGAGGTGGCGCACCCCGAGGTCGACACCGACCGTCACGGCGGCACGCTGCCGCCGTGACGGGCCGGTGGGAACCTCCCGCTCGACCTCGACGGTGAACGATACGAACCAGCGGCAGGCCGTGCGCGACACCGTGGCGCCTAGGAGGCGGGCCCGACCATTCGCCAGCCGCCCGGTCAGCGCGCCCATCGGCTCGCGGACCTTCACCCGGCCGATCCGGGGCAGCTTCACATGCCGGTCGTCRGCCGGCACGCTGGTTGTTGTTCGGGTCGAGCGCGAACCGGTACGCCCGCAACGCCTTCACGCCGGTCGTCCTTCGTMCACCTGAACACGGTGCCCGTCGGGTTGGCCCGAACGGAGAAGTAGCACGTGATCAACCCGCCGAGGCCGGTCCTGAATGAGGGCTCCGCGTAGGTCTCCTCGTAAGTGTCCTACCAGGGGAAGGCCAACCGGCGGGGTGCCCTGTCGAGGACGCTGGGTGCCCGGTCGAGGACAACACGGCCGGCGAACGTGATGACCGCCAACACTCACGAGCGTTCACGAGGTCAGGTCCCAGATTCGCCGRCCGAAGGCCAGTCGAAGGATCGTGGTCACCGCAGGAGCGGGTGCGGTGGGAGGCCGGCGCACGGTTTACACGGTCTGCGTAGTTCGTGCGGTCAGYGCGGGGTGAGAGGACCGCCGCTACCGCCGCCGGCCTGCCGTGGCCGTCTCGCTGGCCGTCTCGCTGGCCGTCTCGACCGTGTATAACCAGCCAACCGCTGGACCGTTTTCCGGTCAACGAGAACGATCAGATCACCGCCGTACCGGACCAGGAGATGGCCACCCTCGCCATGGCCACCCTCGCCATGGCCACCCTCGCCATGGCCACCCTCGCCGTCACCCTCCGCGGGTTCACCTCCGTGATCTCGGGTGTCAGATCCGGTGTTCGGTGAGTACCTCGGCGGTGAGTTCCTGGGCTTTCTGGGCGCGGTCGGGTTGCGCGAGGTGGACGGCCACRAACAGGGCGTCGAGGACCGTCGCGTGGATGATGCGGCTGCTCATGGCCTCGACTCGATAGTTTGTTTCGCTGCTGCCGGCGACGAGGGCTACGTCGGCCAGCCTCGTCAGGGGGGATCGGAAGAAGCTGGTGAGGGCTATGGTCGTGGCCCCTGCCGCGCGCGCCGCGGCGGCGCCGGCCAGGGTTTCGCGGGTCTGCCCGGTGTGGCTGATGGCCAGGCAGGCGGAGGCGGGAGGCAGCAGGCGCGCGGCCACGTGTTGGACGTGGGCGTCGGCGGGGGCTTCGGCGAGCAGGCCGAGAGTGCGGAAGCGGTAGGCGGCGTCCTGGGCGAGCGGGGCGGACGTCCCCGCGCCGATGAGCAGGACCCGGTCAGCGCATTGCAGGGCGTCGACCGCGCGGGTGAATGCCGCGCGGTCGACGGTGCGGGTGGTCTCGGACAGAGCCGACTCGGTGCTGTGGAGGATCTTTTCCAGGATGGTGGCAGGGGAGTCGGCGTGGGTGACGGCCTCGTGGAGGCCGMGTTCGGGAGGAATCGCTTCGCCGGCGAGACGAATTTTGAGGTCGGCGAAGCCCTTGAGGCCGAGATCCTGACAGAACCGGACCACGGTCGCGACGGAGGTGCCGGTCCGGTCGGCGAGATCGGTGACGGTGAGGTGAACGATCTCCCTCGGGTCGTCGAGGATCAGCTGGCCGATCTTGCGACCGCTGGGAGTGAGAGTCGGCAGGCAGGCGCGTAGGTGCGCGATGGTGCCGCCCGGCCCGGGGGTGGGTTGGGCGGGCTCGTCGATCGTCTCGACGGCCGTCGGTCCGGTCATGGTCTCTCCCAACGTCGTCACCATCCTCGCGCTTTTCGGCTTCCAGCTTGCCGGTGGTGCGCTGTCATCTGCCGCACGGGCCGGATGAAGATCTGTTCCTTTGGTAGAAATCATACTGTATGAAAATTCTATCCATCTAATGCATTCCGTTAAGAGGATGTTTCCTTCTGTCTCCGTCTCTCAGCCCTGCCCCCGCTGAGCCCGTTGACCGTCTGCCGTAAGCGAGGAGAGATATGAAGCTGAGCACCGACCGCATCGTGACCGCCCACGTCGGCAGCCTGCCGTGCCCAGGATGCTGGCCGAAGAGGTGCTCCAGCGGGAGCATCACGACCCGACCCCGGAGCGGGCACAGCGGCTGCCGGGAACCATCCGCCAGGCGGCCGCCGAGGCGGTGCGCCGCCATGCCGAGGTCGGCATCGACGTCGGCAACGATAGCGAGATGATCAAGATCGTCTATGCCACCTACGTCAAGGAGCGGCTGAGTGCCTGAGCGCCTGAGTGGCTTCGACGCGACCGCCGGGGCCAGGCCCATCCCGCCGAAGGCACCCGATCATGACCAGCGTCCCGCCGCCAACCGGGCCGTTCCCCGCACCCGACGCGTACTGCGACTCACCCGCTGAGCATCGACCGCATCGCGGCCGAGTTCGGGGGACGGCCACCGTGGCGGACGGGTCCCTGCTGCCGTGTCGGTCGTACAGTTCCGATCCGGAACTGTACTCGGGAGAACAGCACCTGACCGGRCACAACCCGGGCCGTCGCCAACTCCAGGGTCTGGCGAGTACTGCACACCGACCACCGGCGTCCGCTCCCGACCCGTCGGACGGAATTCTCCGTGATCTGGGCGCTCTATTTCTATTCCCCGAGTTCTGCGTAGCCCTCCTTATCACCCTCCTGGTTCTGGCGGTGCCGGGTGGACCCGGCCCAGGCCGACCTCGTTTACCGCACCCACCATTCCGGCGCGCTGGCGGCCATCGTCCTGCACACCACATCCGCGTACCTGGCCCGTTCGKAGAGCCCGACATAATCGTATCGCCGTCCTCACCTGTCCTGGTGAGGACAGGTGAGTCGGAAGATACCGGCCGAACAACTTTCGCCGGCGCCTCCTGGTGGGTACGAAAAAATCCTCTGCACACACGGCACGGACGGACCGTCCGCGCCCGGTTCCCGCCGCCGTGTTAGCCCGGACGGGGTACCTGGTGAGATCGTGCGGGGTAGCACGAGGACGTCGCAGAGTACTGTCGCCAGGGCGATTCAACGTACACGTACGCCGATAAATTACGCAGGGAAGGGGCGTCCCGCCATGCGCTCGCGAAAAATGTATTTTGCCGCCGTCGGTGCTGCCGGCGCCCTGGCCGCCGCCGTGGCCGGTCCAGCCGGTGCCGCGTTCCCCGACGGGGTGCCCGGTTCCAGTCAGGTCACGCTCCCGGGCGGCTTCGCCCTGCGGCCAGATCTCGACGTGAGTATCGACAACGTCGTCGTCAACCCGACCCCGCCTCATATCGTCGCGCAGATCAACCCGTTGTTCCGCGCCTACTCGATCGGGGCGGCCGACATCAACCGGATCCAGAGCCACCTGCGGTCGCTCGACCTGCGATCGGCAGGCGGGCACGGCATGGTCTCGTGGACGCTGAAGAACGTCACCGATCATCCGGTCGCCTTCGGCTGGTTCTCGAAGGAGGGGCGGGGCGGCAACGGGGTGCTGGCGGCGGGTGCCTCGCGCACCTTGGACACGCATTCCTCCCTCGTCGTGGCCCGCGTGTTCGACCAGTCGTGGAACCCCTCACCCCAGCTGCCGACGATCGGTGTGTCGACCCACGGTCGGCCGGTGCCGGCCAGCGGACAGGGCCCGTCGACCGCGGCCACCACTACCGGCCTTACCGGCACCGGTCCTACCGGCACCGGTCCTACCGGCACCGGCCCCGTCGCCCCGGGAGCCGGTATCGTGCCGGGCACGCGGGGCGAGGCGCCCTCGTACCCGCAGGCCTCTGGTGGCGGACAGGCCTCTGGTGGCGGACAGGCCTCTGCTGGCGGACAGACTCCCGGTACTGGGGAGTCGACCGGTGGCGGACAGATCCCCGGTACCGCGAAGGCTCCCGGAACGGGAGAAGCCCCGGCCCAGGAGACGGGCTCGACATCACCCGTAACCAGCGGCACGACACCACAGGGCTCGCCCGGGCAGCAGGGCGGCACCGGCACCAGTACCGGCACGACGGTACCGGCGACGCCGATCACGACGAACACCGTCCCCTTMACGGGATGACCGGCTCTATGGGATGACAGAGGTGACGGACGCGGGCACCCGGCGGCCTCGACCACCCGCCGGCTTGTCGGCGCCGCGCGCGTCGGCCGCGCTGATGGTCGCCGTGTGCGGGCTGCTGTTCCCGGCCGCCTGCGCGGTCGGTGGTGAGGGCATCGGCGCCGGCTCTTCGGCCACCGGTATGTCTTCGGCCATCCCCAGGTCTTCGGTAACCGCCAGGTCTTCTCGCGGCGCGGCGGCCGAGCCGGAGGCGGTGAACACGATTCTGACCGCGACCGTCGCCGGCGTGGACGTCTACCCAACGCCCATGTCCACCTGGCCCGCGTCGCGGCTGAGTAACCCGAATGAGGCGGGCGCGCCACGGGTCTTTCTCGTCACGGCGAGACTGCCCGGATGGTGGCAGGTCCTGCTGCCGATATGGCCCAACGGCAGCCGCGGATGGATCAGGGACGACCAGGTCCGCGCCAGCACCACCGCCTATCACCTGCAGGTCGTCCGCGGAGCCCACCAGTTGCGGCTGTATCGCGGGAACACGCTCATATCCCTGTTCGTGGTGGCGGTCGGAACCACGGACACGCCGACCCCCGGGGGGCGGTACTACCTGACCGAACTGCTGCGGCCGCGGAATCCGACCGGACCCTACGGGCCCTTCGCCTTCGGCCTCTCGGGCTTCTCCACCTCACTGGCCTCCTTCGAAGGCCATGCTCCGATTATCGGTCTGCATGGCACCGACCAGCCCCACACGCTGGGGCGTGACGTCAGCCACGGCTGCATCCGCCTGAGTAACAGCGACATCACCTGGTTGGCGGGCATGCTGCCCCTGGGCACGCCGGTCGACATCGTCGCCTGACCGGTCCCATCTCGACCTCGTCGGGGTCTGTCGCGGATGCGACAGACCCCGATGCCGATCTTGAATTACTCAAGGCTGAACCGGCAGCCCGGCAGCCCGGCAGCCCGGCAGCGGCTGGCCGCGGGGCAGAGCCGGTTCTGCGGGGTCGGCTGGGTGGATGCCGGCGCAGGAGCGCGAAGCCGAGGGTGGCGATCCATACTCCACCAGAGTGTGGAGCCGAGGAAGCCCGCCGATTCCCATGCGGGGACCCCGGGGATCGCGGTGGTCAGGATGTCGCCCTGGTTGAGCAGGTAGATGGCGCTTGCGACCAGGCCCAGCATGCCCACAGCGGCGGGAAGCAGACGGCGGCGGAGGATGATCACGGAGATCGTCGTCGACCAGGCGATGGCGAGCGTCTGGCCGAGGTGCTCGCCAAGCAGGGCGCCGCCGAGCTGGTGTTGTGCGAGCCAGGCGGCGTCGACGGCTGCTCGGGTCGTCGTGTCGCCGGCCATGTACTGCCGTGCCAGCGGCGGCACGACGAAAACCCAGCGCAGGAATCCGGCGAGCGCGAGCACGATCGCGGCGGAGCCGACCCAGGTCGCGGCGCGCAGGACGGGATCGTCCCGGCGACCGAGGGCCGTGGGCAGCAGCAGCGTCGGCGGTAGTAGCAGAGCGTAGGTCCAGCCGGTCGCGAACCAGGTCCAGACCAGGCCGGTGCCGCCTCGATGGAAGGACGGAAGGACGACTCGGTGGCCCGATGGACGGCCCCAACGCGCTCGCGCTCAACGAGCGGCTGCTCGCGGCGCTGGCCGACGGCGGGGTGCCGGCGGCGAACGCGGCCCGGTCCGCATATCTGCTGATCGTGTATGTGCTGGGCGCCATCGCGTTGGAGGCCGCCGAGCCGCACGAGCCGGGAACCACCGAGGCGGAGCGGATCGCCGCCCGCCGTGACGCGTTCGCTGCCGTGCCCGTCGAGCATTACCCACGCACCGCCAGCCAGATTGACGTGCTGGCCGCCTACGTCACCACCGAGCAGTTCAGCTGGGGCCTCGACCGTGTCCTTGACGGCATCGAACGCCTCATTGACCCCTGAGCGCGGGCAGTTCGTCGGCGCGGAGTCAAGGCTGTGGGATATTTTCAGTGGCGCTTCTCGCGCGTCCGCATCGAAAATCTTGTCGGGATTTCAGCGGTACCTCCTGGCCGGGCGGTGAACGGCCAATGAATCGGTCGGAATGGCGTCGGAATGGCGTCGGAATGAAGGTGGATAAAGCCGCTGTTCGGTGCTGCTCGATCGCCATCTCGAATGAATCGATAGCGCTGTGTAATAAGTGTTGACGACCTTCGTGGCGTGGGCCACAGTACCGGTTGAAAGTGGTGCTCGGCAGGTTGACCTGCTCGTGGCGACGAGAGGAAGCCGTTTCGAATTCCAGTAGTCTGGGCCAGGTCGGCTTTCCACATAGCCTCGCCGTGGGGCCAGACCTCCGGTCGGAAAAGTCGACCCAACGTTACGAGAGGCTCGATATGCACAACCCGGAAGGGCGCGGCACCTCGCCAGGTCCGGTGGCGCCGACGAGCGCGCGCCGCCTCGGGTCGGGAGCCGTGCGGTCGGGCGGAGACGTGGAAAGGATTCCGCTGTCGGCGGTGCAGCACGCAATGCTGTTGCACAGTGGCAGCGCTCCCGGCGAGGGATTCTACGTTCTGCAGAAGTTGTTCACGTTGCGGGAGCAGCTGAATCTGGCGGTGTTCGAGCAGGCACTGCGGGACCTGTTCGACTGGCATCCGATGCTGCGGACCAGGCTTCTGCTGGACCATCCGGACGGTCCGAGCCAGGTGGTCAGCAGTGATGTCGATGTGTCCTTGCCCGCGCGGGACTGGAGGCAGTTGGACAGCGCAACTCGGCAACAGAGCCTGCGCGAATACCTCGACRATGACAAGCGCCGGTCCTTCGATTTCGCGGCCGGGCCCCCGATGCGGTTCGCGGTCTTCCGCATGGATAATCATGAATACGAGTTCGTCTGGACGACCCATCATGCACTGATGGACGGGCGCTCCCTTTTCATGGTGAGCGCGGAACTCTTCGAACGGTACGATCACCTGCTCGTCGGGCGCCGGGCCGAGCGTCCCCGTCCGCGCCCGTACCGGGACTACGTCGCCTGGCTGGCCGAGCAGGACCTTGTCGCAGCGGAGTCGTTCTGGCGTGCCGATCTGGCTGGTGTTACGGAGCCCACGCCATTCGTCGTCGACGTGGTCCGCGTCCCCGACCCCGGTGAGAACGTCCTGACGGCCGTGGAGACCGAGCTTTCGGAAGAGATGACCAGGGCACTGGAACTCCTGGTCCGTGAGCAACAGGTAACCGCTAATAACGTCGTGCAGGCGGCGTGGACGGTCCTCCTGCAACAGCTCAGTGGCCGCCATGACGTAGTATTCGGTACAACCCGGGCATGTCGCGGATTCCTGGACGGCGCCCAGGACATGCTTGGTCTCTTTCTCAATAMGCTGCCATTCCGCGTCGTCGCCCCGAGCACGATGACCGTGATCGAGCTGCTGAAGCGGCTGCGACGGCATCAGCTGGCGCTGCGAGAGTTTGAGCACACCTCGCCGACCCGTATCCACACCTGGAGTGATATTCCGGCCTCGCTCCCGATGTTCGAGAGTCTGCTCATCTTTGAGAACTACCTGCCTGCTACCCGGCTGCGGTCGCTGGGGGGTTCCTGGCGGCACCGGGAATTCCGTCTGGAGGAGCAGACGAATTACCCGCTCACTCTCTATGCGAACCACGACCACCGCCTCATCCTCAGGATCGGTTATGACCGCCGCCGTTTCACCGACAAGACGGTAGAACGGATGGGATCCCAGGTTCGGCGGTTGTTGGAGGCGATGGTTGCCGCCCCGGAGGTCCCCCTCGGTGCGCTTCCGAAACTTGCCCCGGAGGAGCTGGCCGGCCGGCGGACGAAGGGACTGGCCGGGCCGGTCGGACCGGTTGAGCCGGTTGAGCCGGGGGAGCCGGCTGGAGTTGTCGAGCACGAGACCGACTGGGTACGGCGCCTGATGTCCGTCGAGCCGCTCGACCTCCCGCGCCGTAATCCGGTCGCGGATCCGCCGCACCGGTACCGGGATATCCGATTCCCCGTCCCCGCTGATCTCGCCGGCGTGGAGGAGAAGATGGCCGCACGGGATGGTGACGGCCGGGGGCGCGATAGGTCCGAATGGTTGCTCACGGTGCTGCTGGCCTTCCTGGTTCGATTCAGCGGTGCGGACGGTCCGGACGTCGACCTGTCGTGGGAAGCCGAATCCGACGCCTCGGGCGGGGATGGCATACCGCTTGCCCGCCATCGGCCGTTCCGGGTGCCCTCGCTCAACGAGAGCCGGGGTTTCCTGGAGTTCCGCCGTGAGGTGGCCAGGCAGCTCCGCCTGTTCAGCGGGCGTAGCGGCCACCCCCGCGACCTAGGGGTTCGTCACGCGGAGCTACGTGCGTGCGCGCCATGGGCCGAGCGCGGCATGCCGGTCGCCGTCGAGCTGGTTGACAATCTCGATGTCGCTGCCGAGCCGCGGTCCGCGACCGTGCTGTTCGCGCAGATCCCGCGAGACGGTGAGGGATGCCGCTGGCTCATCGCCGAGAACGTCCTGCAAACTGGTGCGGCCGACACGATGCGCTCCATGTTCGTCGCGTTCCTCGAGRCCCTCACGGGCTCCGCGACGGCCGATCTGACCCAGCTCCCGCTATTGTCGCCCGAGGACACGCAACGTGTGCTTGTCACCTGGAACGACACGGACGCCGACTACCCGCGCGACCTGTGCGCGCATCAGTTGTTCATACGGCAGGCACGTAGCCGTCCCGAGGCACCCGCCGTCGTCTGCTCTGATCGCAGTCTCTCGTACGGCGAACTTGATCGACGGTCGACGCGCCTCGCCGCGTTCCYCGGTCGCCACGGCATCGGTCCCGGCAGCCTTGTCGGCATCTACCTCGAGCGGTCGGAAGAAATTGTTGTCGCTGTACTCGGCGTGATGAAATCCGGAGCGGCCTTTGTGCCGTTGGATCCGGTGTATCCACCCGACCGCATCACTCAGATGCTCACCAGTTCGGGGTCGACACTGCTGCTCACCCGGACGAGTTTGGAGCCCGATGTCCGGGACTGCCCGGCGACCGTCGTCACGCTCGATCAGTACTGGGATGTGATCGCGACAGCCGGGGGCGGTCCGGGCGAGGAACATGACGAGGAATCTGACGAGGAAAAATATGACCGAGGGTCACCGGAGGGTCGTGCTTATGTAATCTACACGTCGGGGTCGACCGGCCGGCCCAAGGGGGTGGATGTCGGCCACCGGGCCCTGACGAACCTTCTGTGCTCGATGGCGCGGACTCCAGGATTTACCGAGTACGACCGCCTGCTGGCGGTGACCACGGTCTGCTTTKACATCGCCTACCTCGAGCTTCTCCTGCCGCTGGTGACAGGCGGGCAGGTCGAGGTGGTACCCGCCGATGTCGCCAGTGACGGGTTCGAACTGCGGAGACGGATCGAGCGGAGCCGCCCGACGGTCATGCAGGCGACCCCGGCGACCTGGCGGATGCTGATCGCCGCGGCCTGGGAGGGTGACCGTGGCCTGACGGCCCTGTGCGGAGGCGAACAGCTGCCTCGCGACCTCGCTGACGGCCTTCTCGCGCGGGTTGCGAAGGTGTGGAACCTCTACGGCCCRACCGAGACGACGATCTGGTCCTCGGTCGACCGCGTGGAGCCGGGTCGGCAGGTTACGATCGGGCGACCGATCGCCAATACCCGGTTTTACGTCCTCGACAGATGGCTTCAGCCGGTGCCGCCCGGGGTACCCGGCGAGCTGTACATCGGTGGGGACGGGGTGGCCGCGGGCTATCTCGGCGAGCCGGAGCTCACCCGGGAAAGGTTCGTCCGAGACCCGTTCGGACCGGACGAGTCCGCCGTCATGTACCGGACCGGGGACATCGTGCGCCACTTGCCCGACGGCCGGATTGACTACCTCCACAGGGTCGACAACCAGGTCAAGCTGCACGGATATCGCATCGAACCCGGTGAGATCGAAGAAGCTCTGCGCCGGCATGACGGCATCGCTGAGGCGGTGGTCTGCCCACGCGACATCGCCCCCGGTAACCGCCAGCTGGTGGCCTACCTCGTCTCGGCCGAATCCGGCCTCGGCGCGCGGCCGGAGGAACTCCGGCGGTACCTACGTACCCGACTACCTCCCTACATGATCCCGGCTGCGTTCGTGACCGTGACACGTCTGCCGCTGACAGCCAACGGCAAGATCGATCGTCGGTCCCTACCGGGGCCGCCTGAGGTTCTCCCGCCCGCAGGCGGAGAGCGGGTCCTGCCCCGTAGCGAGCTCGAGGCGGCAGTCGCCAGCATCTGGCGGGGTGTCCTGGGGGTGCCGGAGGTCGGAATCGACGAGAACTTCTTCGACGCCGGCGGTAACTCGTTGCTGCTCATGCAGGTTCTGATCCGGCTTCRGGCGGAGCTGTCCGAGTCGCTTACGCGGGTCGACATGTTCGCCTATCCGACTGTCCGGGGACTGGCGGCATACTTGTCCACCGCTGCGCCACGCCGGTCCGGTGACGCCGGATCCGGCGCGCCACACCCTCCCGGACGAGCTGGGGCACCCGAAGAATCCGGGGGGCGTTCCCGGTCAGCACTCGCGGGCCTCAGGCGCAGACGTGGTGGTCTCAGCTCCCGCCAGCCACCCGGCGCATGAGGCACCCGGCGCATGAGGCGGGCCCGTCGGCGACGCGTTCGAAAACTCGGCTGGGAAGGTGAGGAATGGTCCGCTRCAAGATCTGTTCACTGAACGCTGGTCATCCGGGAATATCACTTGACAATGATGGCGTGTGCAACCTGTGTAGCCTCGACGTCGCRGTCGAGATGTTCGAGAACTTCACCTACGTGTCCAGAACCTACGAGGAGTTCGCGAACAGCGGGCCGAACGAGCGTGGTCCCTACGACTGCCTGCTGATGTACAGCGGTGGCAAGGACAGCACGTACATGCTGGACAAGTTCGTGAACGAGTACCATAAAAGAGTCGTCTCCTACACCTTCGAAATTCCCTTCGAGAGCAGCCATGCCGCAGCGAACATGCGGCTTGCCCAGGAGAGGATCCCGGCCACCTTCGTCACCGACCGGTCCGACAAGATAAAGGACATGATGAGGGAGGTGTTCAACCGACCGGTCCCGGAGCGGCCGGGTAAGTACCTGGACGAGAAACTTCCCTGTGTCTCGTGCCGGTCATTCTTTGTCATCCGGGCAATCCTGCACGCGTGGCGGAACAACATCCCCTACATCATCCTGTGCGCGGACCCGCAACAGACGCTCACGATGGAGTCGAACGTCCGGAAGATCGTTAAGAACTTCTACCAGATCTTCGGCCGGGACCGGACCGGCGAGTTCTTCTCGGGCGGGCTGGAKGAACTACTGTTCGCCGACGAGCGTGAGCTGCCGAAGATTGTCTTTCCCTTCGTCGCCCTACGCGACGAATACGACCCCGACCGGATCGTCGCGGAGCTGAAGGCGAAAGGAATTTACGAATCCTCGCCATTCGAGAMCCACTGCACGCTTTTTCCGCTACTCAACTACTACTCGTTCAGGAATTGGGGCTGTATGTTCTACAAGCTGAACGCGTCGAGTTATGTGCGGGCGGTCAACCGAAACAAGGACTACGACCGGTCCACCTACAGTGTCAAGTTCCCCCGATCGGTCGATGTGGCCGAGGTCGAGGACCGACTCAGGGCGATCGTGTTCGAGATCGCGGCAGGGGAGGGGGACCCCGGCGCGCACGAGGAGGCCCTCGTCGAGGTGTTCAAGCAGCTTGATGCCGGCGAGGACRCCGCCCGGTATGTCGCCCGTAGTTTCCTCGACCTGCGTACCGTGGCCGCGGACATGGGCATCCGACTCGACTGAGAGTCTGCGCTGAAGGGGGAGACGATGGAACGACCAGACGACGTCCGGGATTCCGACATCGCTATTATCGGGATGGCGTGCCGTTTTCCCGGGGCCGATACCGTCGAGGAATTCTGGCAGAATCTGTGTGACGGGCGTGAGACCACCACCTTCTTCACCGAGGCCGAACTGCTGGCAGCCGGCGTCGGCCCCGCACTCGTGGCGGACCCGCGCTATGTGCGGGCCGGGCAGATACTGGCCGACATCGAGATGTTCGACGCCGAGGTCTTCGGGATCACGAGCGAGGAGGCGGAGCTCCTGGACCCACAGCAACGGCACTTCCTCGAATGCGCGCTCACGGCGCTTGAGAACGCCGGTTACAACCCGGACACCTGCCCCGGACCGATCGGTATCTATGCCGGCGCCGGGCTGAACACCTACCTTCTACGCAACCTCTCCGGCCGTTTCCGCCACGGGTCGACGCTGGAACGTTACCGGCTGATGATAGGCAACGACAAGGACTTCCTGGCGACGCGCGTGGCCTACAAGCTGAACCTGCGGGGCCCGGCGGTGAACGTGAACACCGCCTGCTCCACTTCGCTGGTGGCCGTCAATCTGGCCTGCCTGAGCCTGCTGGGCGGAGAGTGCGATCTTGCGTTGGCCGGAGCGGCCCATATCAAGGTGCCACAGGCCGAGGGCTACCTTTTCCAGGAGGGAATGATCCTGTCGCCGGACGGCCGGTGCCGGGCTTTCGACGCCCGAGCGCAGGGCACGATCCTCGGCAGCGGTGTCGGCATCGTGGTCCTGAAGCGGTTGGCCGACGCGCTCGCCGACGGCGACTGGATTCACGCGGTCATCAAGGGAAGCGCGGTCAACAACGACGGCGGCGCGAAGACCGGCTACACGGCTCCCAGCGTGCAGGGCCAGGCCGCCGTGATCGCCGAGGCTCAGGCTCTTGCCGGTTGCGCCGCCGAGACGATCACCTATGTCGAGGCCCACGGTACCGGCACCCCGCTCGGGGACCCGGTCGAGCTCGCCGCMCTGACCGACGTGTTCCTGCGGCAGGACGTGTTCCTGCGGCAGACAGGGGCAGGCGCCCGGTGCGCCATCGGTTCGGTCAAGACCAACATCGGCCACCTGGACGCGGCCTCCGGGATCGCCGGACTGATCAAAACCTCGCTGATGCTGCGACACCGGCGGATCGTGCCGAGCCTGCACTTCGAAAAACCCAATCCCGACATCGACTTCGACGCCAATCCCTTCCGCGTCGCCACGGAGTCCCAGGAGTGGCCGGCATCGGGCACAGCCCCGCGACGTGCCGGCGTGAGCTCGTTCGGCATTGGCGGGACGAACGCCCATGTGATTCTTGAGGAGCCGCCGCCCCGCGAACGCGAGCCCGGGGTGCCGCCTTCGGACGGCTGGCAGTTGCTGATGATCTCTGCCGGCTCGGTCGCGGCGCTCGAGGAGGCAACGGAGAATCTGGCGCGTCATCTGCGCGTGCACCGCGAGACGCYCGACCTCGCCGACGTGGCGTACACGCTCGCGGTGGGACGCCGGGCACGTGCGTACCGACGGGCGCTGGTGTGCCGGGACGTCCACGACGCCGCACTGACGCTCGCGCTCGGGGAGCCCGACCGCGTGTCCACCGGGCAGGTTGCCGACGGCGAGGCCGACGTAGTCTTCGTTTTCGCGCACCGTCTTATGGAGAACGGCGACGACACCCCTCTCGCCGGCCTGTACCGCGACGCCGCCGTATACCGCGACGTCGCTGTGTTCCGCGACGCGGTCGACCGGTGCGCGGTGGCCCTCAAGACTCTCGGGGTGAGGCCGCGGACACCCGACCCGGCGTCGTTGTTGCGTGCGCGGCATGGCGACGCCGTCGCCGCCTTCGTCGGGCAGTACGCTCTCGCCGAGCTCTGGACGGCATGTGGTGTGCGTCCGAGCGCGCTGGTGGGGTTCGGCTCGGGCGATCTGGTCGCCGCCTGCCTCGCCGGGATCTTCCCCCTCGAGTCCGCGCTCGGGCTGGCCTGGGCGCAGGCGCACGGCGAGCCGGCCGGCAACCTCACGCCAGCGGCCCCCCGGTACCCCGTGTGGTCCGCGGCAGTCAACGGTTGGCTGGACGTGGGTGCGCCGGTGCCGTCGGCGGGCTGGGTCGGGCCGCGTGACGAGACTCCCGACGCCGAGGAACGTCTCGCCCTCCTGCTCGACGGTCGGCGCGAGACATCATCCGGGCGGAAGGTTGTGCCATTGGAGATGGACCCGCGCGGCACCCGTCCCGACGCTGGCACCCGTCCCGACGACGACGCCCGACACGTGTGGCTGGCGACCGCGGGGCGCCTGTGGACAAGCGGCGTCAGCCTCGACTGGTCGGCGTTGCATGCTGGCCAGGGACATCGGCGCGTGCCCCTGCCGACCTACCCGTTCCAGCGCAGGCGCTACTGGGTCGAGGCGGACGAGCACGCGTTTCCGGCGACTGCCGGAGGAACCGATGCCGGCCCCGCGCCGGCGGAGGGGACGCTGCGCGACCGAGTGGAGACGGCACGGGACGCCGAGAGACCCGCACTTGTCATCGATTTCATCCAACATCAGGTCGCGGAAATGCTCGGACTGGACGATGCGGCACAGGTGGACCCGGATCAGAACCTCTTCACGCTGGGGCTGGACTCGCTGAATCTGATCGAGATCGCGGCACGGCTGGGTGCCGAGCTGGAGCAGGACGTCCGGGCCTCGGTCTTCACCGATCATCCGACTATCCGCGCCTACGTGGAAAAGCTGGCGGCATCGCAGGACCTGCCCGGCACCGGCCCAGGCACCCTGACGGGGTAGCCGGCGGTCCGTGGCGCGGATGCCTCCGGGACAGGCCGCCGGTGTCGTTCGACGTGTCGTGTCTCGGCATCCCGAGAGCCAACCCGCACCCGCAAGGGTGGCTCATCTGCTGGGTGGGAAGGTCGATGGTAACGGCTTGGGCGGGGCGACGATAGCCGGCTACGGGCGAGGCGGCCCTGGTGGAGGTTGCCGCGCATCCGGTGGACGCCGTTCTGCTCGACCTGATGTTGCCGGGCATGGATGGTTTGGAGGTGTGCCGTCGCCTGCGTACCTCAGGGGACCTGCCGGGCCTGGTGAGCCGCGGGCGCTGACCGTCGGCCCCCTGGAGATCCGTTGCGCGGAGGGGGTGGTCCTTCGGGACGGCCGCGACGCGCGCCTCACCTGCGGGTCAGCCGGGCAGCTGACGGGCATCTCCTGGCCATGCTGTCCGCGCGGCAACAAGGCATGTGGCGGTCCCGCGCGCGCCGGCTGTGGACCAGCTTCTGGACGATTCCGGCCCTGTGTACCGCCTTGGCGGTTGGTCTTGCCGTTTCGGTTCCCTGGCTGGATGAGCGGGGGCTGTCCGCCGCGCTGCCGTTCCTGTTCAGCGGCGGGCCGGACGGTGCACGATCCGTGTTGTCCGCGGTCGCCTCCTCCATGATCTCGTTTACCGCGCTGGTGTTCTCGATCACGATCGTGACGCTGCAGCTGACCAGTGGCCAGTTCTCGCCTCGGGTGCTGCGGACCTTCCTTCAGGATCGCCTCACCCAACTGGCACTGGGTGTCTTCGTTGCGACTTTCGTCTATGCGCTGGCGGTCCTGCGCTCGGTCCGCGGCGCGGACACGGCCCGGTCGTTTGTGCCGCGGACGGCTGTCACTCTGTCGGTTCTGCTGGTACTCATCAGCGTTGTGCTCTTCATCGCTTATATCCACCACGTGACCAATGCGGTCCGGGTGTCGCAGATCTTGGCCTCGATCGGCACGCAGACCCGCCGATGCATCRCTCGCCGCTTCGATGGCGTCGGCTCCGTATCCTCGGTACCTCTGCCGACGGCCGCGCGCAGCCCAAGATATAAGATCATAAGCGCCCCGCGGAACGGTATTATCGCCGTGGTGCGAGACCGACCGGTGGTTCGGGCTGCCTCGCAGGCTAATTGTCTGGTTGTGCTCKTGCCAAAGATCGGTGATTTCGTTGCTGCCGGGATGCCGCTGTTCACCGTGCACGATGGCCCCGCCGACGGCCTCCGCGGAGACCTCGACCGGCAGGCCGTGATTGACGCGGTGGATATCGAGATCGAGCGGAGCATGGAGCAGGACATTGCGTTCGGCTTCCGGCAGCTGGCCGATATCGCGGAACGCGCCCTGTCACCAGCCATGAACGACCATACGACCGCGGTGGCGGCGGTCGATCAGGTGCATGATCTGCTACGCCGGCTTGTCACGCGRCACCTGACGCCCCGGGCCCATACTGACCGGGACGRCCAGCCGCGGCTCGTGGTGCCGGAACCCGATCTCGAGGACTACCTGCGGATCGGCGTGGACGACATTAGCCGGTGGGCGCAGGACTCCCCACGGGTGCTCTCCCGGCTGCGCCTCATGCTGCGCGACGTGTACGAGCAGGCTCGGCCTGAGCACCGGGCGCGCATCGCTTGCCGCGTCACCCGCTTGGAGCGCCGCCYCGCCGCCAGGAAAGGCTGACCGGGACGGCTAGATGTCCCGTTGCATCCCCTCCCGTGACTGCCCAGACGTCACCTTCTCACCGCCGGTGAACGTCGCCGATGGGTGTGCTGATGGATGAGGTGTGCGATCGGGGATGCTTGGCGGTTGCCGCGGTCAGTGGTGGCGGTCCTCGTACTGCGCGGCTGTGGTGACGTCTCGGGGATAGGTGCGTAGCGCCCGGAGACCGACGAGGCCGGCGGCCACCATGGGAGCCATCATGATCAGGAAGGTGAGTTGCAGGCCCCGGCGGGGCGGGGGCGCGAGCTCGTCCGGAGGGGCCGGGATACAGCCAGCCGCGGGAACGGCGCCGAATGCCCGCGACCGATGCCTTCTTCCTCGAGGTGGAAGGCCCCCGCAGCCCGCAGCAGGTCGGGGGCGTCGCGGTTCTGAGACTCCTCCCCGGCAGCTCCTCGCCCACGCTCGCCGACATCCGCGCCCATGTCGCTCGGCGCCTGGCGGATATTCCCCCGATGTTGCGACGAGTCGTGTCGCCGGGGCCGTTGTCCGGCTACAGATGGGAACTGGCCCGGAGTATCGACCTGTCCTGGCATGTCCGCGAGGTGACCCGGCAGCCCGGAGCCGTGCGGCCGGATTCGCTGTCCGCCTCGCCCGCGCCCGCGCGATGGGCGGCCGTGACCACCGGCATGGTGCGGCTCGGGCTGGACGGAGCCGCGCCCCCCTTCCCCTGGTCTGGGCGATCGGGACCGGCTCGCCGGGTGCGGATGGTGCGGCTGCGACTGCCCGAGGTTCGGGCAGTCGCGCGGGCCGCGAACGCCCGCGTGACCGACGTCCTGCTCGCCATGGTGGCACAGGCTGGCCCAGCTGCTGGCCGAGCAGGGCCAGCCGTGCGGTGCGGCGGTCCGTGCCATCACGCCGATCTCTCTGCGCACGACAGGCACCGCCATCGGCGACGACCTGGGTAACGCGACCACGGCGGTGCAGCTTGACCTGCCGCTCGACCCGATGCCAGTGTCCTGGCGGTTGCGGGCGATTACCGCCGGTGGCCGGCGGGCGCGGCGCCCGGGGCGGATCCTCGCGGCCGGCGCGGCCCTGCGGGTGATAGGTGCCCTGCCGGCGCCGCTGCGCGGACCCGCGGCTCGCAGCGTCTATCAGGGTCGGCATATTGGAATGATCGTATCGAACCTTCCAGGCGCGGCGGGCCCGCGGGAGTTCGTCGGCCTGCCACTGCTCGACACCTACCCGCTGGTCCCCCCTCGCCGAAGGCGTGCCGCTTGCGGTGGGGGCACTCGGCTGGCAGGACGAACTCTGCCTCTCGGTGACGACGGATCCCAGCCTTGTGCCGCCGACGGCGGACCTGGCCGGGCGGCTGTCCGCCGGGCTGGACCAGCTGCGTCGCGAGGTGAGCGCCCCGGCGCGCGCCCCTGGGACGGGGTCCGCCTCGGCCGGCTACCAGGGGCGCCCAATCTCGATCGAGTGGGCTGGCCGCGGCTGGCGTCGCCCGGGCGATGCCGGTGACCCGTAAGGACGGCGTGTAGCCGGGAGCGGCCGTGGGTGGGGGCGGATGGTTGGCCGGTCGCCGGTGCGGGAATGGCCGAGGCGGTGGCCTGTCGAGTGCCTGACGGAGAGTGCCTGACGGAGAGTGCCTGACGGAGAGTGCCTGACGGAGAGTGCCTGACGGAGAGTCGGTGCGGGACGCTCGCAGGAGAGGGGTGGGTATGCGCGACTTCCCGATCGACCTGGGGATCAGGCCTGGCGCGGGAATGGGCGCGGGGCGGCCGATATGACCGCGGTCCGGCTTCCTGACCCGGTACGGCGGGTCCGGGCGATGCGTTCTGGTGGTGTGAGCGCGGCGGCGTTGGAGCGGGATCTGGCGGCGCGGGTGGATGGTGAGGTGCGGTTCGACGCCGGCACCCGGGGGGCGTATTCGACGGACGCGTCCAATTTCCGGCAGGTGCCGATCGGGGTGGTGGTACCGAGGTCGGTGGAGGCGGGTGCCGAGGCGGTCGCGGTGTGCCGGGAGCATGACGCGCCGGTGCTGTCGCGGGGTGGGGGGACGAGCCTGGCGGGGGAGTCGACGAACGCGGCGGTGATGATTGACTGGTCGAAGTACTGCACCGGGCTGTTGTCGGTGGATCCGGATGGCCGGCGGTGCGTGGTGGAGCCGGGCGTTGTACTGGACCATCTCAACGACCTGCTGTCGCCGCATGGGCTGYGGTTCGGGCCGGAGCCGGCCACGCACAACCACTGCACCCTCGGCGGGATGATCGGGAACAACTCGTGCGGGTCGACGGCACAGCGGGCCGGCAAGGTGGTGGACAACATCGCCCGCCTGGAGGTGCTGCTGTATGACGGGACCCGGATGTGGGTGGGGGAGACATCCGACGATGAGTATGTCGAGACCGTGCGTGCGGGAGGCCGTCGGGCGCAGGTGTACCGGCAGGTGCGGGAGCTGCGGGACCACTATCTGGCCGAGATCCGGCGGTGCTATCCGGAGGTGCCGCGGCGGGTGTCCGGCTACAACCTGGACAGCCTGCTGCCAGAAAAGCACTTCCATGTCGCGCGGGCCTTGGTCGGCAGCGAGTCGACGTTGGTCACGGTGCTGCGGGCCGAGCTGGAACTGGTGCCGGTGGTGCCGGCACAGTCGCTGGTCGTGCTCGGCTACCCGGACATCGCCGCGGCCGGGGACGCGGTACGGCGGGTGCTGCCGCACGACCCGATCGCGTTGGAGGGCCTGGACGACAGGCTGATCCACTTCGAGCGGGAGAAGCACCTGTACCCGGAGGCGTTGGCGCTGCTGCCCGAGGGATCGGCCGGCTGGCTGCTCGTGCAGTTCGGCGGCCAGACAACCGAGGAGGCCGACCGCAAGGCCCGGGCGATGCTGGACGACCTGTGCTCCTCGCCGCATCCGCCGGTGGCGTCGTTCTTCGACGACCCGGCCCGGGAGGCCGAGCTGTGGGAGGTGCGGGAGGCGGGACTGGGCGCGACTACCCGGGTGCCGGGCCTGCCGGATACCTGGCCCGGGTTCGAGGACAGCGCGGTCAGCCCGGACCGGCTCGGCGACTACCTGCGCGACCTACGCAAGCTGTACGGCGAGTTCGGGTTCTCCGAGGCGTCGCTCTACGGCCATTTCGGGCAGGGCTGCGTGCACAGCCGGATCCCGTTCGACCTGGTCACCGCCTCTGGGGTGGGCAGCTATCGGGAGTTCTTGGAACGGGCCGCGGACCTGGTCGCCTCCTATGGTGGGTCGCTGTCCGGGGAGCACGGCGACGGCCAGCAGCGCGGCGAGCTGCTGCCGAAGATGTTCGGCGCGGACATCGTCCGCGCGTTCGGTCAGTTCAAGGCGATTTTCGATCCGGGGAACCGGATGAACCCCGGCAAGGTCGTGGCTCCCTATCCGATTGACGACAAACTGCGGCTGGGCGCGGACTGGGAACCCGCCGAGACGGAGACCTTCTTCCGCTACCCACATGACGGGGGCAGTTTCAGCCGGGCGGTGCTGCGCTGCGTCGGGGTCGGCCGCTGCCGCCGCGAGGGCGGCGGTGTGATGTGCCCGTCCTACATGGTCACCCGGGAGGAGGAGCATTCGACTCGGGGCCGAGCCCGGCTGCTGTTCGAGATGCTGGCGGGCCACCCGGACTCGCCGATCCGCGACGGCTGGCGCTCGACAGCGGTGCGCGACGCGCTCGACCTGTGCCTGGCCTGCAAGGGCTGCAAGAGCGACTGCCCGGTGAACGTGGACATGGCCACCTACAAGGCCGAGTTTCTGGCCCACCACTATGCGGGGCGCATCCGGCCGCTGGCTCATTACTCGATGGGATGGCTGCCGCTGGCCGCCAGGCTCGCTTCCCTGGCGCCCCGGACGGTGAACGCGCTCGCGACCGCGCCCGGGCTCACCGACCTGGTGAAGCTCGCCGGCGGGGTGGCCCGGGCACGGGCCATCCCGCCGTTCGCGTCCGAGTCCCTGCAGGCCTGGTACGCCCGGCGCGGGCCGCGAGGATCCGGCCGGCGGGGCGAGGTGGTGCTCTGGCCGGACACCTTTACCAACCGCTTCCACCCGCACATCGGGCAGGCGGCGATCGAGGTGTTGGAGGACGCCGGCTGGCGGGTCGTGACGCCCGGCGGGACGGTGTGCTGCGGCCTGACCTGGATCTCCACGGGCCAGCTGGCCACCGCRCAGCGGGTGCTGCGGCGCACGACCCGGCTGCTGCATCCGTACCTGCGGGCCGGGACGCCGATCGTCGGGCTCGAACCGAGCTGTACGGCGGTCTTCCGCTCAGACGCCGAGGAACTGTTCCCGYGCGACCCCGACGTCTCCCGGCTGCGCCAGCAGACCCTGACCTTCGCCGAGCTGCTGTACGACCGAACGCCCGGCTGGCAACCTCCGTCGCTGGGCCGGSCCGCGATGGTCCAGACCCACTGCCACCAGCACGCGGTGCTGGGTTTCAACGCGGACACCGCGCTGATGCGCGAGATGGGGATGGACCCGCGGGTGCTGGACTCGGGCTGCTGCGGACTCGCGGGCAACTTCGGCTTCGAGCGGGGCCACTACGACGTGTCACAGGCCTGCGGGGAGCGGGTGCTGTTTCCCGCCCTGCGCGACGCGCCCGACGGCGCCTTGGTCTTGGCGGACGGCTTCAGCTGCCGCACACAGATCGAGCAGGGCGAGGCCGGTGGGCGGCAGGCCGTCCATCTCGCCGAAGTGGTGGCCATGGCCCGGTTCGGCGACGTGCCGGCAGCCCGGCCGGAGCAGGCTGTCGAGCGGCCCTCGTCGCCACGGGCCGCGTCGCTGGCGGTATTGCCCGGTCTCGGCGTTGCCGCGGCGGCCGCAGGCGGCCTGGCCGCCCGCGCCGCGGGACAGCGGATCCGTGACCACTGAATATCCCGGCACTGGACGTATCGCGGCACTGGACGGAGGGATGATGCGGAGATCAGCTGACCAGCCGGGCGGCCGGCGCGGAGTGGTGGTGGTCACCGGGGGTTCGGCGGGGCTCGGTCGGGCGATCGTCCGGCAGTTCGCGCGCCGCGGCTACGACGTGGGTGTCCTGGCCCGTGGCGAGGATGGTCTGGCCGGTGCGGTAGCGGACGTGGCGGCGGCGGGCCGGCGCGGCCTCGCGCTGCCCGCGGACGTCGCCGACGCCGCGGGCGTGCAGGAGGCCGCCGAGCGGGCGCGCGCGGAGCTGGGGCCGGTCGACGTCTGGGTCAACAACGCGATGGCCAGCGTCTTCGCTCCCTTTCCCCAGATCACCCCGGAGGAGTTCGAACGCGCCACAGTCACCACCTACCTGGGCCATGTCAACGGAACCCGTGCGGCGCTGCGGCACATGATGGCACGTGACCACGGGGTGATCATCCAGGTGGGTTCCGCCCTCGCCTTCCGCGGTATCCCGTTGCAGTCGGCCTACTGCGGCGCCAAGCACGCCATCGTCGGCTTCACCGAGTCGGTGCTGACCGAACTGCTGCACGACGGCAGCAACGTGCGGGTTGTGATGGTACACATGCCCGCGCTCAACACCGTCCAGTTCAACTGGGTGTGCTCCCGGCTGCGTCACCACCCGCGGCCCGTCCCGCCGATCTACCAGCCCGAGGTGGGCGCGCGTGCGGTGGTCCACGCGGCCGAGCACCCACGGCGCAGCATGTGGGTCGGCGTCTCCACCGTCGCCACCATCCTTGGCAACCGGATCGCGCCCGCCCTGCTGGACCGCTACCTCRCCCGCACCGGCTACGCCAGCCAGCAGGCACCCGACGACCACAACCCGATGCTCGGCGAGAACATCTTCTACCCGGTGCCCGGCGACCACGGCGCGCACGGCGATTTCGACGACCGCGCCCACGCCCACAGCCCGGAACTCTGGCTCAGCCAGCACCGCCGCGGGGTGCTCGCCGCCGTGGTCACCGCGGCCGGCATGGGAGTCGGGGCCGGCATGGGAGTCGGGGCCGACCGGATGCCCCGGCACCGGTAGGGGGCCGGCGACGGGCGCGCCGGGCCAGCCTGTTGATCTTTCGGTTGCCTGACGAATCCCAGCGGTAGGGGAGAACGTCCGCCCAGGTGGGAACGCTTACCTTGGCGGCCCGTGCAGATCGGCCGCCGTAGGTGGCACCAAGATTGCCAAAAAAGTCAGTCAGGAGGGAACACTCACTCATGGGCGCATTCGAAGAGGCGAAAGGCAAGATCAAGAAAGCGGCAGCCGATGTGACCGGCAGCGAAGGGCTGCGGCAGGAGGGGCAGCAGCAGGAGGAGAAGGGCCGGGAGCAGCGCGAGGCGGAAGAGGCCCGGGCTCAGGCTCAGGCCCACGAGAGGGAAGCCGAAGGCCACGAGCAGCGGGAGCGGTCCGAACAGGGGACCTGACCACGGTACGGATCGTGGCAACCGAGGCGGTGTCCCGCGGCCTGGAACCAGCCGCGGGACCAACAATGTGCGGGACCAACAATGTGGCGGATCGGTCGGACCGGGTGGGCGGCGCTCAGGGCCATGCGGACCGGGTGGGGGATCCTGCTGGTGGCGCAGCCCGGGCTGGTTCTGCGGGCCGCGGGCGGCCACTCCTCCAGCCGCGCCCGGCCGGCAGCCGTGCGGGTGCTGGGAGCCCGCCATCTCGTCCAGAGCCTGCTACCGCCGGGCCGGCTTGGCGTCGCTGCGGACTGCCTGCATGCCGCGAGCATGCTCGCTTTCGCCGCGGCCGTTCCCGGGCACCGCCGGCTGGCCTTGGCCGACTCCGTGGTGGCGTCGGCGTTCGCGGCGTCAGCGTTCGCGGCCGAGCAGCCAACCCTGCAGGAGGTCTCCGCGGCGAGGGGACGGGCCGCGCGGGGTGCGGGCGACGGCCCCGGCCAGACCGAGGGCGCAGCCGCCCAGCATCGGCGCTGCCGCCAGCCATAGCCAGCCTGTCCGGATCTGGCTGATCAGACTGGCCTGCAAGTCTCGCAGTACCGCCTGGGCGCTCGCCGGCAGAGCCGGCACCGCCCTGGTGACTCGGTCCCGCCGAAGGCTGGTGCGGCTGCCGCCGGTGCCTTGAGGTGACCGGCGGGTCGCGGGGGCCGAGGTTGTCTCCTGGCTTCGCCAGCCAAGGTGAACGTTCGGAGGAGGATTTCGTGCCGGAGGGCCGCCCAGCCCCGCGAGCCTGGCGGATCTTCCGTGGCCACGGAAGCCAACCTCGCCCACCCCGTCCCGGGGCAGCAGCCTGGGCGACCGGGTAGGCGTGGCGGGCCGCGGTTTCGGGGAGACAGCAGGCATGCCAGCGGTTGAGAGCGTGGAGGTCGCCGCCTACCTGGTGCCGACCGAGCAGCCCGAGTCGGACGGGACGCTGGAGTGGGGTTCCGTCACCCTGGTGGTGGTGACGGTCCGGACCGGCGGCCAGGCCGGTCTGGGCTACACCTACTGCCATCTCGCTGCCGCGGATGTCGTCGCGGGAAAGTTGGCGGCGGTGGTGACTGGCCGGGACGCGTTGCGGGTCGGTGCCTGCTGGTCGGCGATGYAGGCGGCGGTGCGGAACATCGGCCGTCCCGGCATGGCCGCAGAGGCGATCTCGGCGGTGGACATAGCGCTGTGGGATCTCAAGGCGCGGCTGCTCGGTGTCCCGCTGGTGGTGGCGCTGGACGCGGTGCACGACCGGGTCCCGATCTACGGCAGTGGCGGCTTCACGTCCTATCCGGACAGCCAGCTCTGCGATCAGTTGTCGGGTTGGGCGGCGGCGGGTATCCCGCGGGTGAAGATGAAGGTCGGCCGGGACCCGGCGGAGGACCGGAAGCGGGTGGCTGTGGCCCGGCGGGCAGTCGGATCCGACGTCGRGCTCTATGTGGACGCGAACGGGGCGTACAGCCGCAAGCAGGCGTTGATGCTGGCGGAGATCTTCGCGGAGCAGGATGTGCGCTGGTTCGAGGAGCCGGTCAGCTCCGACGACCTGGAGGGGTTGCGGCTGCTGCGGGACCGCGGCCCGGCGGGGATGGACATCGCGGCCGGCGAGTACGGCTACACGTTGTCCGGTCTGGAACGGATGCTGGCCGCGGGTGCTGTCGACTGCCTGCAGGTGGACGTCACCCGCTGCGGCGGCATCAGCGGGTTCCTGCGGGCGGCGGCGCTGTGCGACGCGCGGGGGATCGACCTGTCCGCCCACTGTGCGCCGCAGGTCAGCGTGCACGCCTGCACCGCGGTGTGGCATCTGCGGCACCTCGAGTACTTCCACGACCACGTCCGGGTCGAACATCTGCTGTTCGACGGGGTCCTCGATGCGCGGCCGGACGGGACGCTGGTCCCGGATCGGTCGCGGTGCGGCCTGGGCCTGTCGGTGCGGCAGCGGGACGCCGAACGGTTCCGGGTCCGATGACCGCGGCGTACGGCGAGGCGGACCACAGCACCGGGCCGGACGGGTCGATGCGCTGGGCTGTGTGCGCCGGCCCCGCCCGCTGTGCGTTCGGGCTGTTCTGATGGGTATGGCAGGAGCTTCTGGCGGGTATGGCAGGAGCGTGAGCCGGTTGACCGGCTGGATCAGTGGGATCGTCGCCGCTGCCGCGATGCTGGTGGGCGCCACCGGCTGCGGTACTGGCGGCGGGCCCGGCTCGCCGACGGCGGACCGGGCCGCCGCCGCGGACAGAGCCGGGCTCGGCGCCGTTGCGGGCATCGTCTCCGACGTCGAGCCGTCCGTTGTCACCATCCTGGTCGGGAACGAGCTGGGCAGCGGCATCGTCTACCGCGCCGACGGTGTCATCGTCACCAACCAGCATGTGATTGCCCAGGCATCCGGTGGAAAGGCCGAGGTGGCCTTCGCCGACGGCCGCCGGGTGGCCGGTCGGGTACAGGCCGCCGATGAGATCAGCGACATCGCCGTGGTGAAGGTGAACCGGACCGGCCTACCCGCCGCGACGTTCCGTAAGGATCTGCCCCAGGTGGGCGAGTTGGCGGTGGCGATCGGCAGCCCGCTGGGATTCGAGAACAGCGTCACCGCCGGGATCATCTCCGGCGTGAACCGGAACCTGCCCGTATCCGGTCAGCAGGGTGGGCAGGGGCGGCCGCTGGTGGACCTTATCCAGACCGATGCGGCGATCTCGCCCGGTAACTCCGGCGGGGCGCTGCTGGACAGCCAGGGCCGGGTCGTGGGCATCAACGAGGCCTACATCCCACCGTCGACCGGAGCCTCGTCGCTGGGCTTCGCGATACCGTCCGCGACCGCGGTTGACGCCGTTGAGCAGTTGCTGCGCACCGGGACCGTGAAGCACGCCTTCGTTGGCGTCCAGCTCGCCACCCTCACCTCGGCGATCGCTGAGCGGCTCGGACTGGACGTGCGTGCCGGGGCGCTCGTGCTGGCCGTCGTGCGCGGCGGGCCCGCGGGCAAGGCAGGTGTTCTACCCGGTGATGTCATCCGTAGCTTTAACGGCAAGTCGGTCGCCTCCGCCGGGGAGTTCTCCGCCAGGCTGCGCGAGGTATCCCCGGGTGACATGGTGACGCTAGGCGTCCACCGAGACGGCAGGGACCACACAGTGCAGGTCAGGGTGTCCGACCGGCCCGGCTGAGAGCTTCGCCGCCGATGCGGCGTCCCACCTCGGGGCTCGGCCCGGGGCTTCCGAGGATGCATCGACGCGCCGTCACGCGCCTGGGGACAGCGGGTTCGTGGACGAGATCTAGGTGAAGATTTCCGGGCCGGTGTCAGTGCCGGTGTCGAGTTGGCACCAGACCGTCTTGCCGGAGTGGGTAGGGCGGGTGCCCCACCGGGCAGCGAGTGCATCGACGAGGATCAGGCCACGACCGTGTTCTTCCTGCTCGTTGGGGTGGAGGACACGGGGGAGGTGACTGTCGCTGTCGGAGACCTCGATGTAGAGGGCCGTCGGGACGCTGCGGAGCACGAGTTCGCCGGGGACTCGGGAATAGCGGATCGCATTGGTGACGATCTCGCTCACCAGTAGTTCCGCGGTCTCGATGGTTTCGGGCTGCTGCCAGCGACGCAGCGCGGCGTTGACGGCGTGGCGAGCCTGTCCGACGGCCCTGAGGTCGAGGGTGAGAGGGATGGTAAGGGTGCGAGTGTTGATGGCCGCGGCGGCCCGGACGAGCAGGAGCGCCACGTCGTCGTCTCGATTGGCCTGATCGACCAGGCGCATCAGCCGGTCGGCGGTGGCGTCCGCGGTGCCGGCGTCCGCGAGAGCGTGCTGTAGCCGGCCGATTCCCTGGAAGATATCGATATCGCGTGACTCGACGAGGCCGTCGGTGTAGAGCGCGAGCGTCGCCCCGACGGGGAACGGGTAGCAGGTCTGGACGAAAACTTGCCCGCCGATACCGAGAAACGCGCCGCCCCCGCCGGTCAGGAGGCGGACCCGGCCATCGGGATCACGCAGGGCGGGAGGGGGGTGGCCGGCGTTGGCGAGGACTATCGTCGCGGTGGTGGGCTCAAAGATCGCGTAGACGCAGCTCGCCAAGGCACCGTCAGGCCCTGCCCCGATGGTCTGGGCAAGGTTGTCCAGGTGGGTGAGTACGTCGTCGGCGGGCAGATCGAGTGAGGCGAACGCCCGGCTGGCGGTGCGGAGTTGACCCATGACGGCGGCGGCGGTCACACCGCGGCCGGCCACGTCTCCGATGACGAGAGCTACCCGACCCGCCGAGAGCGGGATGAGGTCGAACCAGTCCCCGCCCACCTCGGCGTCGATCGGCGGACCCGGCTCGGCGCAGGGCGACCGGCCGGGAAGGGAGCCCGGCTCGTACCGCCAGGCGATGTCCATTCYGGCCACGGCCGGGATGTCGGGTGCAAGCAGGCTGCGCTGCAGCGTGACAGAAACCTCCCGCTCGCGAGCGTACGCGCGGGCATTGGCGATGGCGGMTGAGATACGTCCACCAAGGTTGGCGGCCATCTCGACGTCGTCGTCGGTGTAGGTACGCCCGGAAACGCCGACATGTACAACCATGACCCCATGAAAGTAGCGCCCCACCAGCAGGGGCACCGCGATCCCCCAACGCAGCAGCAGCCGCCGGAAGTAGTCGAGGAATCCAGGAGTCTGATATCCGCTGATCAACGATTCATCGTCGGCCGCGTGGTGAAACGGGCGACCCGACGCAAAGGCTTGGTAGATCGGAGAGTTTCGGTGGCAGTAAAGGATCTCTCCGGCGGCTGAGAACGGGATGTCGCAACTTTGCAGGGGCGGACCGGAAACGCGTGTTTTTATGGCGCGCCGCAATTCCAACAGCTCCGGTCGGGCGTCTGTGTCAAGGGGTTCGTCGAGCAGGTACACGCTGCAGGTGTCGGCGAATTCCGGTACCATAAAATCGGCTATACTCGCCAGTGTGGCGTCCAGTTCCAGGGATCGCCCGACGAGTGTGCTCGCCCGGGTGAGCAGCCGCAGTCGCCGCTCTGCTTCCGCATGCTTCCGCTCGGCACGGCGCTGATCCGTCACATCGACCAGCGTCACGCCAACCGCCGCGGGCACCCCCTCACGGTCCCGGAGCGGAAAGTGCGAAAAGCGCCAGGTGCGTTCCTCCTGCGGGAAAGCCACGCTCCTGCCGATGATCTCCGTGTCTTCAACTGATTCACCGCTGGCCAGGACCCACCGGGCAAGCTTCCACACCCGCGGGTCCATATCCGGCAGCAGCTCGGGGATGGATGTTCCCGCCAGTTGCTCGGGAGACAGGCCGTATATTTCCCGAAAGGACCGGTTGCTCCGTCGCACCCGCAGATCCGGATCGATAATTACCATCGCCGTCGGACTGAAATCGATCAGTTGCGTGCCCAGTAGCGAATCGAAACCGGCATCCAGTGCGTAGTCCGACGAAACGTCCGACAAGGTTCTCCTCGGCTCAGACGTCATTAAATCACATCCCCCTGTGTGGAATGATCATCTCCTGGTCTAATACCCAGGAACTTAGGATCAAATCAGGCCTGGGACTACGGTGGGTGGCGGTCCCGCGGGTAGGTGCCAGAATTCGGTTGCGGATGGCGCTGGTCATGAGGCAGACCGCGATGCCGGACCGGCAAGCATGGGGCGGSTTGCGGTGGCGTTGATG
The DNA here is from genome assembly GCF_001983015.1 of Frankia sp. CcI156. Classification (NCBI taxonomy): domain Bacteria; kingdom Bacillati; phylum Actinomycetota; class Actinomycetes; order Frankiales; family Frankiaceae; genus Frankia; species Frankia sp. CcI156. Next base: position 68,531 of record NZ_MOMD01000032.1, on the reverse strand, counting down.
TCGAGCAGGTGAACGACCGCGTCGGTGCTGAGCACGACGAGGGTGTTCGATCCGAGCAGGACAGGCTGGGTGGTGACGGGCGCCGCGACGTCGCCGACCAGCAGCGGACCAGCGGGGCTGTCCAGTTGCCAGATACTGCCATCGAGCAGCACGATCATCGGTCCGAGTGGGGTATGGACGGCAGTGGTGGRCGCGCCGGTACCAGTGGACCGGTAGGGACCGTAGGCGGGGCGCAGCCCGTGCAGGTGCTGGCGGTCGAGGATGCCGCCGTGATCCGGGTCGAGCCGGTGCGCGATGCCGTCGCCGGTGACGAGCACGATTGCCTCGTCGGTGACCAGGGGAGCGGCTGTGGAGAAGCGGCCGGTCAGGGTGGTGCGCCACCGAGTCTGGCCGGTGGAGAGGTTCAGCCGCTCGAGGGTKGGTCCGGCGGTACGGAGCAGCAGCGCATCGGTCCCGTCAATGGCGACCAGCGAGCTKGAGGGCGGTGGTGTGCCGGGCGGATCGGTCCAGGTGATGGTGCCGTCGCGCAGGTCCAGGGCGGTCAGGCCCGGGGTGGGGCCGCCGAGGGGCAGCACGGCCAAGCGGTCGGTGGCCAGACCGGTTCCGTAGGTGAGCAGGGTGTCGACCTGGCCGAGCTGGTCGCGGTGCCAGGCGATATCCCCGGTGTCGAGGTCCAGGCAGGTGACGCCGCCGACGTCACCGACGATCAGCCGGCCCGCCGCGGTGAGGATGGGGGTGGCTAGCAGCCGGCGTCGCTGCCGGTGTGGGAGGTGTCGGGTCCAATGGGGTGCGCCGGTGGCTGGGGCGAGCGCGGTGAGGGTGCCCGCATGGCTGCACGCCAGGATCTGGTCATGGCCGGCGAGAACGCCGGTGATGGGGTCGTCTGCGGCGCGCACCGTCCACAGCACGTCGACTCGGCTGTCGTTACTGCCGGTGTTGGAGGGGTGTAGGCGGGTCAGGTGTCCTGCGCCGTGGGTGTCGGTGCTCGGTGCGATGACGGTGCCGGCGATGGTCGCGAGGGTGCCCAGATGTTGATGGGCGCCGATCGAGTGGCTGGTGGTGCGGGGCGAGGCCKGGGCATCGGCGCGAGACGTGGTCGGTGACCGTGGCGGTTTCGGTAGCGCCGGGAYCGTGTCGTGCCGTAGATCCATAGTTCTCAAGCCGGGGGTGAGGGTGATGAGGCGGAGCTGCGGTGGTGACCAGTCCAGTCCGCCGAAGCTGGCTGCGGGCGTGCTGAGCAGGTGACAGCCGCCGACGTTGCGCTGCGCGTCGGCATGCCAATGTCCCGACAGGACGGCGAGGAGGCTGTCGGGTGCGGCACTGTAGCGGATCAGTTCGAGTGTGTCGTGGTCKGGCTGGTCGTGGGTGAGCACGACGACTGGCAGCCCGGGGGTTCGGGTGGCGAGATCGGTGATTATGAAGCGTTGYTGATCGGTGTCATCGATCGCGCACCAGGCGCTGAACCAGTCCAGGGCGAGGAGGTGCACGCCGGCCAGGTCAGCTGACCACCAGCGCGGGCCCATGGCCTGCTCGTAGCGGGTGAGGGTAGCCGCGCCGAGAAACCCGCCACCGTGGGGGGTGTCGCTGGGGTGGGGTTGGTGGCGGTGGCCGTAATGGYCGTGGTTACCCGGCACGATCTCTACCGGCAGCGGCGCTGCGGCGAGGGAGTCGAGTACGCGCCTGAACTCTTCGGGTGTGCCGTGGTCGGTGAGGTCACCGGTGATCACGGCGAATGCCGCGCCGTGGTCGGCTGCGGTCCGCAGCGCGTGGTGCAGGCCGCTGGTGGTGTCCGTCTGGTCGCCGTAGCGGGCGGCGAGCTCGACCGCCTGGGACGGGTCGCCGTCGATCGCGCTGACATGCGTGTCCGTGATGTGCGCGAATCGCAGCTCCCCTGAGGGAGCCGAGGGTGGTTGTGGATCGCTGCCGGTGCGGCTTGGGTGCAGCTGAAACAGCACCGGCTCCCCCGCTGYCGGGTGCTGCCACCAGCGGCCCGTCCAGCCGTTGGGGCGCCGGGCCCAGACCGGGCGCCCCGGCACGGTGCGGAGGCTGAACGAGCCGTCGTCGCGAGTGAATGTCCAGGTCCGCCCGTCGCTTACCGCGATCCCTGCGAGCGCGTTGCCGTGGATGGTGAGCACGGCGCCGATGATCTGCATGCCTGAGTCTAGTCTCCGACAATAGATCATTTACAACCCTTCGCATCATTATGTATGTAATTTCCTTACGGAAGTAAGATGTTGTTTAGATAAAGTTTCCCTTGGCCTGTCAGTGTCACCGCCATGACCCCACCCGGCCTCGCGCTGCCACCGCAGTCACAGGGGGCGGCCTCGACGAGGCTGTCCGGGTGGCCGGTGCTGTCCGGAACCGTCTGTACCGCTTAGTCCACTTGATGGAGGAACTGTCATGAAACTCAGCAGCGACCGCATCCTGACCACGCACACCGGCAGCCTGCCCCGACCGGCCGGGCTGGCCGAGCTGATCCGGGCCCGGGAACAGRAGACCCTCTCGGTCGCGGACGCCGAGTACCTGCCCGAGCGGATCGCGGACGCGGTTGGCGTGGTCGTCGGCCATCAGGCGCAGGTCGGGCTGGACGTGATCAGCGATGGCGAAATGAGCAAGATCGGGTACGCCACCTACGTCAAAGAACGCCTCACCGGTTTCGACGTGGACGTTGCCGTTCCCGAGGGCGGCGGCCTGTCGATCGCTGATCTGGACGACTACCCTKGCATGGCCGAACGTTCCCTGGCCGGCTTGGAGACCGCGACACCGACCTGTACCGGTCCGATCAGCTACACCGGCACCGCCTTGCTCGATACCGATCTGGCCAACTTCGCAGCCGGCGTCAGCTCAATCTCGGCAGGATCGGGTCAGCCGACCGAGCGGTTCATGAATGCCGCGTCACCTGGAGTTATCGCGCTCTATCTTCCGAACCAGTTCTATGCCAGTTTGGATGAGTACCTGTTCGCGTTGGCCGAAGGAATGAGGGCCGAGTACGAGGCGATCACCGCAGCCGGGCTGGTCCTGCAGATCGACGCCCCGGATCTGGCGATGGGTCGGCACATCCAGTACGCGCACCTGTCCGAGCAGGGATTCCTGGACCGGCTGCGCGTGCACGTTGAGGCGATCAACCACGCGCTACGCAATATCGACCCGGCGAGGGTGCGGGTGCACCTGTGCTGGGGCAACTACCAGGGCCCGCACCACAAGGACGTCGGCCTGGACGTCATCCTGGACACGATCATTCAGCTCAAGGCCGATGGGCTGGTATTCGAGGCCGCCAATCACCGCCACGCACATGAATGGCAGGTGCTGGCCGACGCGAAGATTCCCGAGCAGAAGGTCCTCATCCCGGGTGTCATCGACACCTCCAGCGTCTACGTCGAACACCCCGAACTCATCGCCCAGCGCATCACCCGCTTCGCCGACATCGTCGGCCGCGAGCGCGTCATCCCCGGAACCGACTGCGGCTTCGCGTCCTTCGCCACCTTCCTCGCCGTCGACGAGAGCCTGGCCTGGGCGAAACTCGAATCCCTCACCGCCGGCGCTCGACTGGCCAGCGATCGACTGTGGTCATGACCAGCACCACCCCGACCCACAGCACGACCGAGCACGACGCGGCGCTGCCGGTGCTCGACCTGCGCGAGTTCGACCCTGGCACTGATCCCGCGGTGCGCAGCCGGTTCCTTGAGCGACTGCGCGAGACCTGCCATGACGTGGGTTTCTTCTACCTGGTGGGGCACGGCATCGGTGACACCCTGTTCCGGGAGGTCGAGGAGGTCACCCGAGCGTTCTTCGCTCTGCCCGAAGCCGATCGAATGGCGATCGCGATGACCCGGTCGCCACACTTCCGTGGCTACACCCCACTGGGTGGTGAACTCACGAACGGTCGGGCCGACCGGCGCGAGGAGATCGACCTCGGCGAGGCCACCATCAAAGCCATCCACTACCCTCCGTCCGGACCTGGCTGCGATCATCAAGGCGTTGGCACCCACCGGGACTTCGGGCTGCTCACCTTCGTCCTGCAAGACGCCGTCGGTGGACTGCAGGTGGAGCGCGACGGATGCTTCTTCGACGTCCCGCATCTGCCCGGCGCCCTGGTCGTCAATCTCGGCGAAATGCTGCAGCTCGCCACCCACGGCTACCTCAAGGCCACCGTCCACCGCGTCATCAGCCCACCCGCTGGCGTGCGGCGATTCTCGGTTATCTACTTCTTCAACCCGCGCCTGGACGCCACCCTCACTCCCATCGACCTGCCCGCCGAACTTGCCGCCCAGGCAACGGGCGGACACAGCGCTGACCCGGACAACCCCATCCTCGCTACCTACGGCGAGAACATCCTCAAGGTGCGGCTGCGTGCCCACGCCGACGTCGCGCAACTCCACCACGCAGATTTGCTCGCCGCCGAGAGCTGACCTGATCCACCGGCACACCGCAACCCGCCTTCGTGCTGGCCCGCGCGCCCCGCGCCCCACGGCTCCCACGCGCGCCCAGTCATCCCCTGAACAGAAAGGCGATCCGCCATGACCGTTGATGCCCCGCCCGCATCGGTGGCAACGCATGTACCGCTACTGACCGAGGCCGAAACCCCGCCCGACCCACCGGTCACGAACCCGCTGCGAGGCAACCCCGGCATCGTCGGCATCCCGATTACCATCGCTGGCGCGCTCGGACTCGGCTTGGTCGACGCCGGCTACGTGCCCGCCGAGGCCGCCGCCGCCGGCATCCCGACCATCCTCGCCGCAACCTCGATCGGGCTGCTGCTGGCTACCGTCTGGGCCGCCGCGCTCGGGCAAAATGCCTCGGCTAGCCTGTTCGCCGTTTTTTTCGGCTTCTACGCCAGCTAYGCCGCACTCGCCCTCGGACTCGGGCACAACTGGTACGGCATCCCCGATGCCCAGATCGTGCACACGCAAGCCATCTGGCTGATCTGCTGGCTGGTCACCATTGCCATGCTCACTCTGGTCACCATACGGCTACCTTGGAGCTTCACCCTGCTCCTCGGCCTGGTCGACGTCGCCCTCGTCCTGYTGCTCGTCGGCACCCTGGAGGCCAACACCACCTTCATCCATCTCGGCGGGTACGTGGTCTTCGCCTTCGTTGCCGTCGCCGTCTACCTGTATGTCGATCTTATGTGGAGCGAGACCGGTGGCCGTGGACTTCCTCTCGGTAAGCCTCTCGTATCTTGACTCGGTCGCTGTAACAAAGTTGCATCACAGCGTCTCTTCTTGATACAAGAGTTACACAGACGTTCTGGTTGACCGGCTCCTCGGAGGCTCACGTTGCTGACCGATTCCCTTGACCTCACGACCTGGCAGGCCAGTGGYGTTCTTCTCATGGACGGCTTCCTTGGCCCGGAGCGCCTGCGGGAGGTGCGACGCTGGGTCGATGAGATCGAGGCCCTGCCGGGCCGCGAGGACGGTCTGCTGCAGTACGACGAGACCACCGGGGACGGATTCTCGGTGCGGTGCCGCACCGAGAACATCGTGCCCTTCCATGACGGCATGCGTGCCTTGCTCACCCGGGGCACGCTGCTCGACATTGCCAGCATGTTGCTCGGCGAGCCCGCCGTCCTCTACAAAGAAAAGATCAACTATAAGGAACCCGGCGGCGCCGGGTTCGCCCCACACCAGGACGCGCCCGCCTACCCCTTTGTCCGGTCCACCATCACCTGCATGATCGCTATCGACGATTCCACCACCGACAATGGCTGCCTGGACGTCGTCGAAGGCATGCACCACGAGCCGCTCCCCACCGACGATGTCGGCTGCATCCCCGCYAGTCTCGCCGAGACCCTCCTCTGGAAACCCRTCCCCGTCCGCGCTGGGTCGTTGCTCTGGTTCAACTGGTACGTCCCGCACCGCTCCGGAGTCAACACCTCACCACATCGTCGCCGGGCCATCTACCTCACCTACAACGCAGCCTCCGACGGTGACCACCGCCACCACTACTACCAGGAAAAGCAGCACCGCCTAGCCGCCGGCACCGACCGAATCAGCCTCATCGGCCACTTCACCGGCGACAGCCACGTCAGCGCCCGGGGCGCCGAGGAATCTGCATGAATACCGACCGGCTCCTCCACGGCACCTTCACTGGCGCGGACGAGTTCTGCGATGAACTGTTCGCCTACCTCACCGCCGTTGGCCAAAGTCAATACGACGAAACCGTCACCCAACTCGAACACGCCCGGCAAACCGCCGCCCTCGCCGAAGCCGACGGCTATGACCAGGCCGCGCAGGTCGCCGCGCTGCTGCACGATATCGGCCATCTCCTCCTCGACGAACACGACGCGCACCACAATTTCCTCGCCGAAGACCTCCATCACGAAATCGTCGGAGCACGCTACCTGACCCGATGGTTCGGCCCCGATATCGGCACTCCGGTCGCGCTGCACGTCAAAGCCAAGCGCTATCTCGTGGCCACCGACCCCGCCTACGCCAACAGCCTGTCCGTAGCCTCCACCCGAAGCCTACGCGTCCAAGGCGGCCCGATGACTGGCAGAGAAGTCGATGCCTTCCTTTGCCTGCCACATGCCGACCTCGCCATCGCGTTGCGTCGATGGGACGACAACGCCAAGCGAGCCGGCGTCGCGGTACCGGAACTTGACCATTGGCGTCCGGCTGTCTGYCGGCTGGTCAATGAGGCTTCCGCGGTGGTTTGACAGGCGGGTATGGCCCCTGACCGCCCGTCATCCGTGAAGGCGAGGAACGCGTACTGTTCTGTGCGGGTCAGGCCCGTGCCGCGGGCGATACTCGTGCCCGCCGACGCGGAAGTCCAGCTCGTGATGGGCTGTCCCCGGCTCGTTGGGTAGATGGAACCAGCGCTTTCGTATTGCGAAGTCAGCGAAATCGGCCAAGATATGACTTGGCGCTGCCGCCAGGTGCGGGCCAGGGTGAACAACCCGTGAATGAGGGGTGAGCCTGCCGCCGTTGATACGGTGTCGCTGTCCGCTTCGCCGGTGAACTCGGCAAGGGTCGCGCCAAAGTCGGCGCACACGCCGCGCATCGTCCGTTCGCAGGCGTCGAGCATCGCCTCATCGAACACGCCACGCCGGTACTTCGTCTGGACCCGGCTGTTACGGGGCGAGTTCGTCGGCACGCCCACTCGCTCGGCGCGGGCGGCCCTGGTAGGAGGCGCGGTAGGCGGACGGCGTGTTGGCGGCGTCGCGGGCGAGGTGGATCCGCAGGTTGGCGGCGGTCCCCAGTCCGCAACGGGCGGCGATCCGATCCACCGGCAGGTCGGTCACCTCGAGCAGCAGCCGCGCCTCGGCGATCCGGTGGGCGWGCAGCCACTGCCTGGGCGTGACGCCGTACTCGGCGATGAAGCGCCGGGCGAACGTGCGCGTCGCGTAGCCAGCGTGGCCGGYGAGATCAGCGACGGACAGTGGCTCGGCGAGCCGTTCCAGCGCCCAGTCGCAGGTCGCGGCCAGCCTGCCAGGACCGCCAGAGCCGGGCTTTGGACCGGGCACCGGGCGGYGTAACAGCTGGGCTTGGCCGCCTGCGCGATGGGGCGCCACCACCAGCCGGCGGGCGACGCGGGTGGCGACGGCACTGCCGAGGTCGCGCCGCAGTATGTGCAGACACAGGTCGATCCCCGCRCACACTCCGGCGCTGGTGAGGATCCGCTCCCCGTCGACGTAGAGAACGTTCGGGTCCACCTGCACCGTCGGATGGCGGGCGGCGAGGTCGCCCGCGTCCTCCCAGTGGGTGGTGGCCCGCTGACCGTCGAGTAGCCCGGCGGCAGCGAGGGCGAACGCTCCGGTGCACACCGACATCAGTCTGACGCCGCGGTCGGCAGCCGCGCGCAGCGCGTCGAGCACCCCTGGTGCGGGTGTGACCAGTGGGGCGTACCCGGGGACGACGACGGTGTCAGCGGCATCCAGCGCGGCGAGCCCGTGCGCCACCTCCAAGGCGAAGCCGGTGGTGGTGGGCAGCGAGCCAGGCTGCTCCGTGCACAGCGTGAACGTGTAATGCTCGGCCAGGTCCAGGTGGCCGAACACCTGGGCCGGGATCGCGAGGTCCATCGCGACGGTGGCCGGGACCGCGAGGGCCACCACGGCGTGGCGAGTGGCCGTTTCCTTATGCAGCACGGCAGAACAGCCTATTCCGCTGCGCACTCGGCGCCCGGCACTCTGGCCTCGTGTCCAGCAAGCCGCTGCCCCGCCGGGCCGACCCGAAGGATGCGGACCCGATGACGACTCGAGACGCCGCCGACGCACCTGAAGTCGCGTCCCCTGCTGGTCGTAGCCGGCGGAACACGGCGCTGATTTTCGCCGCGACGCTCGCGTTCACGCTGTCGCTGGCCGGGTCGGCGTTGAAGAACACGATTCAAGTGGACTTCTCGCCGATCGCAGTGGACCTTGGTGTCAGCCGCGGGACGTTCGCCTGGTCGACGACGGTCTTCGCTGTGGTCATCGCGGTGGCGAGCCCGGTCGTCGGGGTGCTGGCCGATCGGTTCGGCGGCGCGGCCGTGCTGGTCAGCGGAACGGTGCTCGCCGGTGCCGCCTTCCTGATMTGCGCGGCGGCGCCGGGGGTGTCGCTGTTCGCGTCCGTCTACGGCGTGCTCGGCGCCTTCGCCTTCACGATGCTCTCGTACGTTCCATTGGGAAAGCTTGCCAGCGAGCTGTTCACCGCCCGCGGGGAGGGCCTGGCGTACGCGGTCATGACGAACGGCCCGGCTGTCGGGTTCATCGTGCTGGTGCCGCTGTGGGTGTGGCTCGGCGCGTTCGCGTCCTGGCGGGCCGTCTTCGTCGTCGCCGGTCTGTCGATGCTCCTCGTGCTGACCCCACTTGCGCTGCTGCTGTATCGGCTGTCCGGCCAGGACGAGCCGGCGCCTACGGCGACGCCGGGCACACCCGGGACCGCGGACGACGCGCGGCTCGGCTTCGGGGACCGGTTGCGGCTGGCAGCCGCCAACCCTGTGTTCCTGGCGCTGACCGTCGCGTTCACCGGCTGTGGGATCACGATGGCGTTTGTCGACGTTCACCTGGTCACCGATCTGCACGAACATGGCATGAGCCCGGGTGTCGTCAGTGGCACCCTCGCCATGCTGGGCGTCTTCGAGATCCTTGGCTCACTGGCCGCCGGCCGAAGGTGTGACCGGGGCCGGGTCCGGCAGACCCTGCTTGTCGGTTACGCGCTGCGCGGCGGGGCGATGGTGCTCGTCGCCTTCGACGCGACCGTAACCGCCTCGCTGGCCTTCGGGGTCATCTTCGGGGCGAGCTATCTGGCGACGGTGGTCGCGACCACGCTGTGGATTGGCCGGGTGCTGCCCGAGGGCGCCCGGGCCACCGGCCTCGGTCTGCTGTGGACGCTGCACAGCATCGGCGCCGCTCTCTCCAGCCAGCTGGGCGCGCTGGTCGCCGACTCGTACAACTCCTATACGCAGGTCGCGATGGGCGAGGCGCTGCTGGTCGGGGTGTCGTTCCTGCTGATCGCCCGGCTGCCCGCGCCACGCCCGGCGGCCGTCCCCGCCGGCGCTTCCCGGCAATGAGCGGTCTGCGTGGCACCCTGTCGAGCCCTGGAAAAACCGGCTGGCCTGGCGCCTGCGGGGCTGTCGGCTGCGGGTTCATCGGGCGCGGGCCCCGGCAGGCCTGGTCGCTGCGAACGCCCGGGCCAGATCGGCGACGATGTCCTCGACGTCCTCCAGGCCGACCGATAGGCGCAGCAGGCCGTCGGTGACGCCGGCGGAGTCGCGCTGTGCCGGCGTGAGCCGGCCGTGGGTGGTGCTTGCCGGATGGGTGATCATCGACTTGGTGTCCCCGATGTTTGTCGTGTTCGACACGAGCTCAAGCCGGTCGACAAACGACCAGCTGGCCTGCTGGCCGCCGTACAGCTCGAAGCTGATCACTCCGCCGTGCCCGGACTGTTGGGCGGCTACCAGCTCCCGCTGCGGGTGATCCGCGCTGCCGGTGTAGTGCACCGCCCGTACGTCCGGTTGGTCGGCTAGCCAGGCAGCCACCACCGCCGTGTTGGCGTCGTGCGCCCGCATCCGCACCGGCAGCGTCTCCAGGCTCTTCAGGAAGATCCACGCGTTGAACGGGCTGAGGCTCGGGCCCGCGGTGCGCAGCACACCGTGCAGCTCGGAGATCAGGCCCGCGCGGCCGGCGACAACGCCGCCGCCGCAGCGGCCCTGACCGTCRATGTACTTGCCGGCGGAGTGCAGAACGAGGTCTGCGCCAAACACGATCGGTTGCTGGAACACCGGGGTGCACAGGGTGTTGTCGACCAGCAGCAGCGCGCCGGCGGCATGTGCGAGCTCTGCGAGGTACCTGATGTCGGCCACGGCCATTACCGGGTTCGTGGGGCTCTCAACGACGAGCATCCTGGTCTGCGCACGCATTGCGCGCGCCCAGGCGGCCGGGTCGGTCACCGGAACGACGGTCGTCATGACGCCGAACCGGTCCAGATAGTGAGCATAGAGCCGGGTCGTGGTGCCGAAGACACCCTCCGCAAGCAGGACATGGTCCCCGCCGCGCAGCAGCCCGAGCGACACCGCCAAGAACGCGGCCATCCCGGACGCGGTCGCTACGGCGGACTCGGCACCCTCCAGCCGCGCGACGCGCTCCTCGAACGCGCGCACCGTCGGGTTCGTGAACCGGACGTAGACGTTGCCGGGGCGCCGCTGCGCGAACTTCTCCGCCGCGTCGTGCGAGTCGTCGAACAGGTAGCTCGACGTGAGTACCAGCGCCTCGCTGTGCTGGTCGTCAACGGACTGGCGATGGCCGGCACGCACCGCCTCCGTCGCCAGTCCGCGGCGGGTGCCGGAGGCCGTACGGTTGGAGGACGGAGGCGTCATGCGGGCAGCAGCCGTCCGGCCAGGTATTCCTGGTAGATGCCCTCGTACATGCCGTAGAACAGCTCGCAGGTATGCGCTACGGCGTAGAGCGCCTCCTGCTGCATCTGCTCCGTCGTGCACAGGTCTGCGACGAGGTCGAGGCCCTGCTGAGTGTGGGTGATGTCCTCGACCTGGTGCACCGAGAAGAACAGCAGGTCCCTCGGCTCGAGCCCGTACACCCGACCGAACAGGATGTCGCGGCTCTCGCTGCCTAGCTTCTCCAGGTTCTGCCCCTCGCTCGCGATGGTGACCGCGGCGGCACCGACGTGATAGCGATCCGGATCCTTCACCGCCGCGAGCCGGTAGTCGATCAGCTCCTGGGTCGTCGGCAGCGCGACGGCGGCATCCCGGGTCTCGTCGTCGATCCCGATCGCTAGCAGGAAGTCCTGCATCAGCTTGACGTGGTTCCGCGTCTTCGAGATCCGCCCGGTCTCCTCCTCGTAGAGGTTGTGCAGCAGGCGCCGCTTGTGCCGGGGGAGCGGGCAGTAGAAGAACAGGTGCTCGACGTAGGTAAGGAAGTGCTTGGTGAGCTGGTAGCCCTGTAGCGCTACCTGCTGGAGGAAACGCGGCTGAGGGTTGTCCGCGTCCAGTAGAAGCCCGAACACCGGGTGGGCGATGGTGAGGTGCTGGTGCAGGGTCTCCTCCAGGGACGCCCTGAACCTGTCCSGCGGGAGCGTCATCGGCTCGTCCTCTCTGCGATGGCGGCTTGTGGGGTGGTGTGGCGGCGAGTGGGATCGGCACGACGGGCCAGCCGGTCGGCCGTGACGGCCTGTAGCTCGGACACGGCGTGAGTCATGTAAAGGCCGCGGTGGCTGATGCCCCGCACTCGGCTGTAGTCGTCCAGCACGCCGTAGGTGGTGAACCCGAAGCCGCTCCAGACCCGGTGGGCTGGGGAGCCTTCGCGGACGTCGATGAGAACGCGCTCCACCCCGACGTCGGCGAGTCGCTCGCAGACGGCGAACACGAGCTCGATCACCGCACCGGTGCGACGGATCCGGGGACGCAGGTATGCCTTGCTGACCTCGCTGAGATGCCGGCAGTTCGGCATCGAGTTCAGGGCGACGACGCACATCGCGCAGACGCCCTCGTCGTCCTGGCCGAGCAGGACGAGCGCTTCGCCTGTGCCGACCCGACGGGCGAGGTCCTCCGCGAAGCCCACGCCCTGGGCCGGCGTAACCGGCTCGGTGAAGCCGAGGATGCCGTCATCGATCACGCTCGCGGCCAGCATCGAGGCGAGGTCCGTACTGTACGGACGAACATCCGTTGGCCAGGACCAGGTCATCCTGGTGCCGTCCGGCGGCTGGTCGGGTAGGTGGGTCATTGATCCTCCCGGTGGATCCGTCGGCGACCCTGCGGATCCAGTTCGCGGTCATGGCGGTYGCCTCCGCGGTCCACCGCCGGGCGACGTCAGGCAGCGGCCCGACAGTGGGCAGCTGTGTGGCCAGCGTGGGAGAGCGCTGGCTGCGGGCGCGCCGGGCGAACGCGGCGAGCCGCCGGCTTGCGGTATCGGCCAGGTAGCCCTCCGGGATCGGCGGGTACGGCGCGTCAGGGTCCGTGAGGAAGACCCGGACGTCGCGGCGGTACTCCCGCAGCAGCATGTCGGGCAGGTACTCCGGGTGACCTTGGACGAAGACCTGACGGACCCCGTCCTGACTGGTCGCTACCGCCCAGTCAGAGCCACCGGTAAGCAGCTCCAGGCGCACGCCGCAGGCGACGAGTTCGTCACGGTCCACAGTGTTCCATCGGGAATGCGGCATGGTGACGACGTCGGGCAGCCMGACGGTGAGCGGGCCGCGTCGTGCGACGGTCTGATGGTCGAGCACGCCGACCCTCTTGTGTGCCAGTCGGCGGCGCTGCACGCCGCACATCTGGTGGAGGGCTAAATGCGCAGACAGACAGGAGAACACAGTGAAGAAATTCCGTCTCCGGCTGAGGTCGAGAATCCGCTCGATCACCGGATAGCCCGGGTCCTTCTCTGGGCGGGAATTCTGTGGCTGTGCGCCGGTCACCACCAGAGCATCGAATGATGCTATTCGCTGCYAATCGCTTCGTGACCCCGGAAGATGGGGATGGCTGGTCGTCGGGTCGAGGTCCACCACATCGACGTGGACTGCCACTCTGGCGCTGTTCGCCGCGTTTCTTATCAGCCGGTCGAACTGCTGCCCTCCTGTTCCTCGGCCGGTGGCCGCCATGAGGTCAACGACTCCGACACGGAGGGATCCATGAGGTGGCTTCTCCGGCATCTTTCCTTCCCCTGTTCGACCGCAAGAATAGCCCCGCGCCGCTGCTCGCGGCCAGCTGTCGACGTGTCAGWTAGTTGATATAAACATTGCGTGCCGCGCGGTCCTCGCCGCACATCATGACGCACGCATGATGAGAGATGACATGATCGTTTCCGTCGAACATGTCACCCCACTCACGATGTGGAYAGGCGCACCGGTTCTTCGCGCGGGCGGTCTGGTCGCCCGACCGGGTCGGCCTGGCACTCGCCCGCGTCGTCGTCGACCGGCTGCTCCCGGCCGGGCCGCTGACTGTCGTGGTCGATGACACCCTGTTCCACCGGGCGGGGAAGAAGGTGTGGGCCGCCGGCTGGTTCCACGACGGCTCCGCGAAGGGGCAACCGGCAGGTCGGCTTTGGCGACAACTRGGTCATCGTCGGCCTCGTCTTCTCTTGATCACTTGTTGGCTCCCGCGACCCCAGTCGGCCGCCGCGACACCGATCGCCCCAGTTCCGCGTGCGCGCGTAGTTGATATCGATTTCAGGATCAACCTTCCGTAAACAGAAATGACCGGCACGCGTCTCGCTATGGTCGACCAGTTTTCGATCATCTGCGACTCGATCGACGCCAAGACCAGGATCGACGAAGGTGGATGAAGTGAACGATAGGCAAAATCAAGATCTGTTAATTAAGTGGCACTAGTGGAGGTCTGCGGTCCAAATTTCCCTCTTGCTCCACAATGGGGAGCCTACACCCAGCCTTCATGAACTCTCAAGCCCTTTGGCTGAAGGTGCGGAAATTTGTTGGCAAGCAGTCCGGGCGGTCGCGGTAGGGACCGTCCTTGCCCTCTCTGTCGGGGTTGAGTGAGACACCCTCGTGGGTGTGAGCTGGCTACGGAGGGCGTGATCGGAGATCCATGATGTTCATGGAGCCTGAGTCGCAGGAGGCTCCGGCCGGGTCACCGCAGGCGCGGGACCCGGCGCCGCGTCCGTCGCGGCGGGTGTTCAGCACGGCGTACAAGCTGCGGATCGTCGCGGAGTACGAGAACGCCCCGCACGGCGAGAAGGGTGCGATCCTGCGCCGGGAGGGTTTGTTCTCCTCGCATGTGGTGGAGCGGACCCGGGCACGTGACGCGGGGGCGCTGGGAAGAGCAGGCGTCCCGGCCCGCGCTCCGGGGAAGAATCCGGGGAAGTCGGCGGAACAGATCGAGTTGGAGCGTCTGCGCCGCGAGAACGAACGGTTGAAAGCGAAACTTGCGACGGYAGAAACCGCGCTGGCTTTTATGGGAAAAGCACGCGCTCTCTCTTGCGGCAGGTCTCCGAGAGAGCGGACTCCGAGTACCGGATCGTCCGGGCGGCGGGGCAGACCAGGGAACGCCGTGCGCAGGCGACCCACCCGCCGCGGGTCCGCCCCGAGCTGTCCGCGACCGGACCGTCACAGGTCTGGTCGCGGGATATCACCGCGTTGAAAGGACCCGAGAAAGGCGTCTGGTACCGGCTGTACGTCATCATCGATATCTACTCCCGGTATGTGACCGGCTGGCTTGTCGCTGCCGCCGAGGACGCGGTGGTCGCGAAGGATTTCCTTCTACCCCGTCCCCGACGGCTGGCCCCGGCGGTTACTGTCCCGCGGCCGGCACCCCCGCCGGCTGCGTCGGGTCGTCGGTCTCGGCTGGGTGGGCGTCGGCGGTCCGTGCGCTGTCGGCGGCCCGCGACTGGCCGGGCGGGCGCAGGACGAACAGGGCGACGAGGACGGCCGCGGCGACCAGGGCCGCGCTCACCGCGTAGGCGAGGTGGAACCCGCCGGTGAGGGCGGTGGTGGTGCTCCTGCCGTGGTCGAGCAGCGAGTCGGTGCGGGAGGCGGCAAGGGTGGCCAGGATCGCGGTGCCGAGCGCGGCGCCGATCTGCTGGGTGGTGTTGGCCACCCCGGATGCGACGCCGGCCTCGGCGGGGTCGGAGACCGCCATCGCCTGGCCGATCAGTGCGGGCATCGCCGCGCCGAAACCGATACCCAGCAGGACGAACACCGGGGCGATGTCGCTCGCGTAGCTGCCGTCAGCCGGTAGCCGGGCCAACAGTAGGAGCGCCGCGGCGACCAGCAGCAGCCCGACGACGATCACCGGCCTGGGGCCGAACCGGGTGTTCAGCGGCGACGCGAGGCCCAGCGAGACGGCCGCGATGGTTAGYGGGGCCGGCAGGAACGCCAGCCCGGTGCGCAGCGCGTTGTAGCCGAGCACGTCCTGCAGGTACAGGGCGGTGCAGAACTGGTAGCCGAACAGGCCGGCCACCATCAGGGTCAGGATGATGTTCGCTCCCCCGACCGCGCGGGAGCGGAAGATGCGCAGCGGCAGCAGTGGCTTGGCCGCTCTGGCCTGGCGGCCCACGAAGGCGGCGAGCAGGAGCAGCGAGGCGGCGAGCGACCCCAGCGTCCCGCCGTCGCTCCAGCCGTCCGCCCCGCCCCGGACGACGGTGTAGACGCCGAGCATCAGCCCGGCGGTCACCAGCCCGGCGCCGAGAACGTCCGCGCTCTCGCGCAGCCCGAGCCCGGCGATCGGGGGCAGCACCCACAGGGCGAGCACCACCGCGAGGACACCCAGCGGCACGTTGACGTAGAAGACCCACGGCCAGCTGAGACTCTTGGTCAGCACGCCGCCGAGGATGAGCCCGATCGATGAGCCGGCCGCGGCGACGAAGGCGTAGCAGGCCAGTGCCTTGGCCCGCTCCCGGCTGTCAGGGAAGATCGTGACTATCATGCCGAGTGCCACCGCGGAGGCCAGCGCCCCCCCGGCGCCCTGCAGGAAGCGGAACGTGATCAGGAGGCCGCCGGTGTTGGCCAGGCCGCAGGCCAGCGAGGCTGCCGTGAACAGGCCGAGCCCCCCGATGAAGACGGGCCGGCCGCCCAGCAGGTCACCCAGCCGCCCGGACAGCAGCAGCAGGCCAGCAAAGGCGATCAGGTATCCGTTCACAACCCAGGCCAGGTTCGCCTGGGAGAAGCCGAGGTCCTGCTGGATGGTCGGCAGCGCGACCGTAACGATCGAGCTGTCCAGGATGGCCATCAGGTTGCTGGTGCAGAGCACCCCGAGGGCGAGCCAGCGGGACGGGAGCGCCGGGGGCGGGGCCGGGGGAGTCGAGTCGGTCAACAGTCTTCCTTGACGTCGAGGAGGCCGGACGGGCCGCGGCGGCGGGCCGGTCGCGGCCGCCAGCCAGGTGCGGCGGTTCCAGCCGCCGCATGGGGCATGCCTTGTTACGGAAGCCATCATGTGTGACTGTGGGAGTGGCCGGAAGGAGGCACTTTCATGTTTCAGGGGAACAGCGATGTGATCGACTCCCCCGGCCACGAGGCCGAGGCCTGCACCGTCTTRGAGGTGCTGAACCGGATCAGTGGCAAGTGGGCCATCGGCATCCTGCTGCGGATCAGCGACGGACCGGTCCGGTTCACCGAGCTGCAGCGGTCGATCAGCGGCATCAGCCGGCGGATGCTCACCCTCACACTGCGTAACCTGGAACGTGATGGGCTGCTGACGCGGGTCGTCTACCCCACGGTGCCGCCGAAGGTCGAGTACCAGGCCACCGATATGGCCCGGGAGCTGTATGCCACGCTGCGGACGCTCACATCGTGGGCCGAACGGCACCGCGACGACATCGCCGTGGCCCGCGCGGCCTACGACCGCAACCACGGCCCCCAGGGTGGGGTCGAGTAGAGCACCCTGGAGGCCATGATGCGAAGATGCATCCGAGTATGACGCTGGGTGACTGTCGCTGGGCTGGAGCGATCCCGTCCGGATGCCAGTCCTGGAACAGGGCAGCCCGTACACCATGCGCCAGTGCCCGTACTGGGCGGGAACGTCCCGCTACGGTGCCCCGGTCCGCGTCCGCCACCGAATTMCGTCGATCAACTGCCGGCGTGTCCACGTCGGCGGCTGACCCGGTCTCTTCCTCATGCCGATACGCCGGACCACGGGAATAGCGGCGTCTGGTTGGATGTCACGGAGGTTTCCGACCGGGGCTCCGCCTGTCGTCGCCGGCGGCCCGACCGATCAGTCGGACACAGCGAGTTCGCCGAGCTCCGACCAGTCGTCCTGCTCCAGAACCGTGTTCACGATGCGCGGCGTCTCGGCGAGGTACTTCGGCAGTGTCTGCCGGGCGGCCCTGAAGTGGTCGGACTGGACGTGCGCGGCTCCGGCGTCGCCATCCTGGAATGCCTCGACCAGTACGTACTCGGTCGGRCTCTCAATGTTGCGGGACCAGTCGAACCATTTGCAGCCCGGCTCAGCGCGGGTCGCCTCGGTGAACGCCCGTGAGATCTCCGGCCACTGGTCGGCATACTCCGGCTTGATCCGGAACTTGGCGGTGATAAAGATCATTATAGACCCTTTCCGAGCTCATGGCTCTTGCTGTGGGYGACGGACCGCCTGGGGTACCGAGCTCCAATGACTGTCTCCACACCATCGACGACGGGTGGCCCCCACRCTCGGCACCTCGCCCATGGTCGTAGCAGTCACAGCCGCCACGGGCAGTCTCGATTTGAGAAATTTCGGGGCCTGCCGCGGGTTCGTGATYAGGGCTCGATGCGCTGGGTGGCAGGGACGCTGGGTGGCAGGGACGCCGTAGGGCAGCCGAGGTGTCACGACGCAGTGTGGGCGAATGTATACTTGTCAGACTTTCCTTGTCCGGGGAGGGCAGGCAATGAGTCTTGAGGGGCGTCCCACCGGCGCGGAGGTAGCGGGGAGCCGCGGCGGACCTGGCCAGGGGCCGGCCGTGGCAGGCAGCCCGGTCCTGCGCTACGCGATGGCGCGGGATGCGTCGCACTATCACCTGGTGCCCTCCGCGGTGGAACGTGTTGCCGGCGTGGGCGATGTGGCGGGGCTGTTTGCGAGATGCCGGCGGAGTGGTTCGTACCTGACGTTCCGCTCGGGCGGAACGAGCCTCAGCGGCCAGGGCGTCACCGACGGGATCCTGGTCGACGTGCGACACGGTTTTCAGTCGGCCGAGGTGCTCGACGGTGGTCACCGTTTGCGCGCCGAGCCTGGCGTGACCGTCCGTGCGGCCAACGCGCGGCTGCGTCCGTACGGGCGGAAGCTCGGCCCCGACCCAGCGAGTGAGGTCGCCTGCACCCTGGGTGGAGTCATTGCCAATAATTCCAGCGGAATGGCCTGCGGCACCGGGCAGAACGCCTACCAGACGCTTGAGGCGATGACCGTGGTGCTACCCAGCGGATCCGTGATTGACACCGGTGCGCCGGACGCGGATGAACGGCTGCGCGCACTGGAACCCGATCTGTATGCGGGCTTGCTGCGGCTCCGCGAGCGGATCTGCCGCAACCCGGCGTCCGTGGCGACGCTGCGTCGGCAGTTCTCAATGAAGAACACGATGGGCTACAGTCTCAACTCGTTTCTCGACTACGAGCGTCCCGTCGAGATCCTGGCCCATCTGATGGTCGGTAGCGAAGGCACGCTCGGGTTCGTCGCCTCGGCCACGTTCCGGACGGTGGAGCTCTTTCCCCACGCCTCGACCGGCTTGGCGGTGTTTCGTGACCTCGCCACCGCGACCGCCGCGTTGCCCGAGCTGGTCGACRTGGGGTTCGCGACGATCGAACTGATGGACGCTCGGTCCCTTGCCGTTGCGCAGACCCTCGGCGCGACACCGGCTGAGATCGGCTCGCTGGAGGTGCGTGACCATGTTGCGCTCCTGGTGGAGCTGCAGGCAGCGACCACCGAGGAGCTTGCCGACAAGGTGTCCGGGGCCGGCGGCGTGTGCGATGGGCTCGAGATCGAGTCGCCCCTGGAGTTGACCTCGGACCCGTGGCGCCGAAAGGACCTGTGGCATGTGCGCAAGGGTCTCTATACGGCCGTCGCGGGAGCGCGCCAGGCGGGGACCACGGCGTTGCTGGAGGATGTGGCGGTTCCGGTGCCGCACCTGCGGGCAGCGTGCCAGGAACTCACGAAGCTGTTCGACGCGCACGGCTATCAGAACAGTGTCATCTTCGGCCATGCCAAGGACGGCAATATCCATTTTATGCTCACCGAGACCTTCCGGGATCCCGCGCGGTTGGAACGCTACCACGCATTCACCGAGAAAATGGTTGAGCTGGTGCTCGAGCACAAGGGGACGCTCAAGGCGGAGCATGGCACCGGCCGGATCATGGCGGGGTATGTCCGTCGCCAGTACGGCGATGAACTGTATGACGTCATGACGGAGGTGAAGCGGCTGTTCGACCCGCTGGGAATCCTCAACCCGGGGGTCGTGCTGTCCGACGATCCTCGCTCCTATCTGCGCAATCTCAAGGATGTGCCGACGGTCGGCTACGGCGCGGACATGTGCGTGGAGTGCGGGTACTGCGAACCGGTCTGCCCGAGCCGGACGCTGACCCTGACTCCTCGGCAGCGGATCGCCCTGCTGCGGGAGCGTGAGGCCGCGCGGCGGGAGGGAGACGAGGGGCTCGCCGATGAGCTGTCCGCGGCCTACCGCTATGACGTGGTCGACACCTGCGCGGTCGACGGTATGTGCCAGACCGCTTGCCCTGTGCAGATCAACACCGGATCACTCGTGCGAGAGCTGCGCGCCGAGAGGGTGAACAAGGCCGAGGACGCGCTGTGGCGCTCGGCGGCCCGCCACTGGGGGGCGACCACCACACTGGCTGGGAAGGCGCTTTCTGYCGCCGCCGCACTGCCGCCGACGTTGCCGACAGCCGCGGCCTCCCTGGCCCGCAGAACGTTGGGCACCGACAGGATGCCTCAGTATGACGCCTCGCTGCCCCGCGGTGGGTACCGGCGCCGGGCGGTCGCGGCTGCCGCAGAGGCGTGCGCCGTGTACTTCCCGGCGTGCGTCGGGGCCATGTTCGGCTCGTCGTCATCCAGCGGCGGGGTCATGCCCGCGATGCTGACGCTGTGCGCGCGTGCCGGGGTAGCGGTACGGGTACCCAGGGGTATCGCGTCGATGTGTTGCGGTATGCCGTGGAAGTCGAAGGGTCTCAGGGGTGGCCACGAGGTCATCGGGGCCAAGGTCCTGCCGGCGCTGCTCGCGGCGACTGACGGCGGCCGCCTGCCGGTCGTGTGCGACGCGGCGTCATGTACAGAAGGTCTGGAGGAGCTTCGCGCCGAGGCAAAGCGGCTTGGCGGCGCCTACGAGGCACTTCGTTTCGTGGACGCGCTCGAATTCGTGCGCGCCGAAGTCGTGGGCCGCCTCTCGGTGACCCGCCGGGTGGCGTCCCTGGTACTGCACCCTACGTGCTCGACCGAGCGGCGGGGCACCACGACTTTACTCAGGGAACTCGCCGAGCTGGTCAGCGACGAGGTGGTCGTGCCGCTGGACTGGAATTGCTGCGCGTTCGCCGGTGATCGCGGACTTCTGCATCCCGAGCTGACTGCGGCGGCGACGCTGAACGAGGCACGTGAGGTCAACTCCCGCGCCTTCGAGGTGCATGCGTCGGCCAACCGGACCTGCGAGATCGGAATGTCACGCGCAACGGGGCGCGAATACGTCCACATTGTCGAGGCGCTGGAGTACGCGACTCGCCCGATCCGTGATTCTGCCCATCCAGGCGGTGCCGGCTGAGAACGTGACGTGTCGGAGAACGCCGATCGACGACTTCCCGTGACCTTGATGGATGCGCGACCCGAGCGAACGTGTCACCCGCGCGCCGTCGCGGCTTCGTACGCGAAGTCCGCCTCCGGGCCCGGTTCGGCGCCGAAAGCGCCCGCGAGTCTCTCTCGCGCGCGGGAGAGGTGTTTGTGGAGTAAGATCGTTGCCGCGTCCTGATCGCCGGTCACGATCAGCTCAAGCAGGCGAGCGTGCTCGCCGTAGATTGATTCCGCGCTCAGCAGCGCCCGACCCTGCACCTGCGACATGCACAGCCGGACTTCACCGGCGAGTTTGTGGTACATGCCGCTGATGCGGGGGCTGGACATCGAGTCGACGAGGCTGATGTGAAACCGCATGTCGGGCTCGACGATCGCGATCTGAGGGCCATTGATCACCGACTTGATCTCGTCATTGGCCATCTGGGCCTGCGCGGGAACGCGGCGGGCCGCGGCGAGCAGCCGGAGTGGCTCGCGCTCGAGGCAGTAGCGCGTGTTGTAGATGTCGCGAACGTCGTCCGGGCCGAGCTCGGGGACCCGGGCGACCTTGTGACTGCCGCGGACAAGGAGACCGGCCGCGACCAGCTTCTCGATTGYCGCCTTCGCGGTCGGGCGAGCGACATCGTACTGGGTGGCGACGCCTACTTCGGTCAGCGCCTGGTTGCTGCCGATAGTGCCGCTGAACAGCTCGGTGCGAAGATTTTCGACCACCGCGTCTATGAGCGATACCGGCTGTACAGGGCGGCGCATCACCCAGTCACCTTCCAGTACATGCGAGTCAGGCGGGTTGGTGACCCTCATGGAATCAACACGAGCTAGCCGAGATTACAACCGTCGGTCGTCGTAGCCCCGCGCGGTCTCGACCTCGGTGGGCGCACCTCACGGCGGGCCGCATCGGCCAGCAGCGCCGTGAACCGGACCAACCCATGAGGGCCGGGGCCTGTCAGGGCTGAACCGCCCCGGGCTCTTGAGAGCCCGGGGCGGTTCACCCGCCCACGTGAGCCGCGTTCTCAGGTATTCAGCTCCGGGGTGTCGTGGGTCGGGGTGAGCTCGGGGGTGGCGTGGTAGTCGACCGCGCCGGCCGCCTGCGGGTAGTGCAGGTCGAAGGCGGGCCGCTCGGAGCAGATCCGCGGTAGCGAGGTGAAGTTGTGCCGCGGCGGTGGGCAGGACGTCGCCCATTCCAGCGAGTTGCCGAAGCCCCACGGGTCGTCCACCGTCACGATCCGACCCTTCCGGTACGACCACCACAGGTTGTACAGCAGCGGCAGGGTCGACAGCGCAAGCAGGGAGCTGCCAGCGGTGGCGATGGTGTTCAGCGTGGTGAAGCCGTCGTCCGGGCCGTAGTCGGCGTATCGGCGCGGCATGCCCTTGACGCCGAGCCAGTGATCCACCAGGAAGGTCAGGTGGAAGCCGAAGAACATCGTCCAGAAGTGCACCTTCGCGAGCCGCTCGTTCAACATCCGGCCGGTGACCTTCGGGAACCAGAAGTACACCCCGCCGAAGCCGGCGAACAACAGGCCGGCGACGACGTAGTGGAAGTGGCCGACGACGAAGTAGCTGTCCGAGACGTGGAAGTCGATCGGCGGGCTGGCCAGCAGGACACCGGTCAGACCACCGAACAGGAACGTCACCAGGAAGCCGACGGCGAACAACATCGGCGCCTCGAAGGTGAGCTGTCCGCGCCACATCGTGCCAATCCAGTTGAAGAACTTGACCCCGGTTGGCACCGCGATCAGGAACGTCAGGAAAGCGAAGAACGGCAGCAGCGCCGCGCCGSTGACGTACATGTGATGCGCCCACACGGCGATCGCCAACGCCCCGATGCCGATGGTCGCGTAGACCAGTCCCTTGTAGCCGAACAACGGCTTGCGGGAGAACACCGGGATGATCTCCGTTATCATCCCGAAGAAGGGCAGGGCGATGATGTACACCTCGGGATGCCCGAAGAACCAGAACAGGTGTTGCCAGAGGACTGCGCCGCCGTTACCCGGGTCGAAGATGTGCGCGCCGAACCGGCGGTCGAACTCCAGGGCGAGCAGCGCGGCCGCGAGCACCGGGAAGGCGACCAGAACCAGGATCGAGGTCACCAGCAGGTTCCAGCAGAAGATCGGCAGCCGGAACATCGTCATGCCGGGCGCCCGCAGGCAAAGGATCGTCGTGATGAAGTTGACCGCGCCCAGGATGGTACCCAGACCGGAGACGGTCAGACCCAGCACCCACAGGTCACTGCCGATGCCCGGCGAGTAGGCAGCGTTCGACAGCGGCGTATAGGCGAACCAGCCGAAGGAGGCGGCGCCGTTCGGCGTAAGGAAGCCCGCGGTGACCGTCAGGCTGCCGAACAGGAACAGCCAGAACGACAACGCGTTCAGCCGTGGAAAGGCCACGTCAGGCGAGCCGATCTGCAGCGGGATCAGGTAGTTCGCGAACGCGAACGCGATCGGCGTCGCGAACATCAGCAGCATCAGCGTGCCGTGCATCGTGAACACCTGATTGTACTGCTCGTTCGACAGGTACTGCAGGCCCGGTCGGGCGAGCTCGGCCCGGATGAGCATCGCCAGGATTCCAGCGAACGCGAAGAATACCAGCGAGGTCATGAAGTACAGCAGCGCGATGTCCTTGTGCGACGTCGTCCGCAGGTACTGCGCCAGGGTTTTCACAACCCTGGGCGGGAGCTCGCCCGCCGGCGGGTCCGTGTGCCCGGCCGGCCTATCGTGCACAAGTGTCACATTCCGCTCCCGATGGTGTTGCCGCTGCCAGCGGTGGTGCGCGCGGCCCCGGCGTCGGGTGTCACGACCGCCGCCGGGCAGCCAACAGTGAATGTGTCATTACCGTCGGCGCGGACGGGTCCGCCGAATAGACGGCCCCACGCCGCGCGGCTCGGCGCACCGGCCGAGGAACCTGCCGGCACTAGTCACGTTATCCGCGCATCGGCCGCCGCGGCCCGGTCTGACGTCCTACATCCAGAGGCACTCCGGCACCCGGAGCGGGCGCAGAACGTCCTGCCCAGGCGGGTCCACCATTGGTGGAATCACCTTCTCGGCCGAGGCCGCCGCCACAGCGAAGGCCGCCCTGGCCACCAGTATGAGCGGCCGGGGCATCGCGTTCGGCATCCCGGTGGATCTCCCCGAGCTCCGTGCGCCACTCGTCGAGGTAGCGCAGGCCTCCGGGAAAGCCTCAGCCCGAAGCCGGCGGAGGTGAATCCCCGCCTGGTACCTGCGGTCCGCGTCGCGCAGGAAGGCGGTCCACCCAGTGGACCGACGTCTTACGCGACGCAGATCGCGAGCGTACTTTTGGGCGACGGGCTCTCGCGCGAACACCGCGAACACCGCGAACACCGCGAACACCGCGAACACCGCAACGTCGCATTCCCCAATGGCCGGGCCCCGAACATTCCCATCACCACAGTCCAACATTCCCGCTATCACAGGAGGAAGACATGTCCCTCGTCAGACGGATCCTCGTCATGCTGCTCGCGACGGCGRCAGCGGCGATCACCGTGGCCGGGCTCGGAACCACCGCCGCGTCCGCGGCCCCCGCCTGCAACCCGAAGCTGGCACCCTACGGACTCATCGGCGCACGCTGGAACCAGCTCGGCGGCCCCCGCAGTTACCTGGCCTGTCCGACCAGCGGCGAGCGCGACGTCTACTTCACCAACGGTGAATGGGCTGGCCGGCGGCAGAGGTTTCAGGGTGGGGAAATCACCTGGTCTCCCCGACAGGGGAAGCGGATGGTGATCACTGCGTGGGAGGCGAACGGTTACGCCCACGTGAGTTGGGGGCCCACCGACCCGTACCACTACGACAAGTTCATCGTCCGCTGGACCGCGTACGGCAACACCTGGCAGCGGGACGTGACCGGAGGGACATCCGGGCAGTTCCGCGTCGTGAGTGAGACCAACGGCGGCTACCAGTTCCTCATCGAGGGCTGTGACAACGGCGGCATCGGCGGGTCGAAGTGCCGCCAGGGCTGGACCCTGCCCACAGCCACCCGCCGTTAGCCACCGCAGGCCGCTGCCGGGCCGCGTGTCCGCGCCCATTGCCGTGTCCGCGCCCATTGCCGTGTCCGCGCCCATTGCCGTGTCCGCGCCCATTGCCGTGTCCGCGCCCATACAAACACCTGTGCTTCGATTGATGTCCTCCGGGTATCCGTCGACTTTGCTTGATGATCGAACGCGAAACTGCTCGGGCACTCCCGCCGGACGTCGGCTTCAYGACATCGGGGAGCCGCATGAAGTCGTGAGACCAGCCGATCAAGTCTGGATAAAATCCGACGGAAGGCGAGGTTTTCCTCACTCAGGCAGCTACGTCATCGGGGGTGACCGGATGTCCGGATCCGGCGGACTGGTGGCGCGAACGCGCTCGCGTGGACCTGACGAGTGCACGGCCGAGGGGGCCCATGACCGGGCCCAGGACCGGACCAACTCGGCTGGTTCACCACAGGCGGCAGGTTCCGCCGAGCCCGCCGAGCATAGTGCGGCACCGCGCGCCGCTGCCGCTCGCGGGCCGGCGGCGCCCCGGGGACGCGGGGTACTCGAAGGCGCCTTCGACATTCTCGACGCTCTGTCCTGGTTCGACTCCGTCGGCCTGTCGGAACTCGCCAGGACCGCCGGGCTGCCCAAGACGACGGTACATCGGCTGGTCGAGCAGATGTGCGCGCTCGGGGTAGTCGATCGGGACAGCGGCGGCTACCGGATCGGCTCCGGCCTGCGCCGGCTGGCAGCCCCGGACCGTTCCCTGCACCGGCTGGCACGGATCGCCCGAGACCCGGTCGCCTCGCTCAGCGCGGCCACCCGTACGGCGATCGCCTTGGTCGTCCTGCGGGAGAGGCGGCTGGCGCTGGCCACCAGCGCCGCTGGGGACCGTGGGATCGACCTGCGGGGCAGCACGAGTTCGCTACGGCTCGACACCGCCGCCGGCCAGATGCTGCTTGCCTGCCAGCCGGAGCTGGTGCCGCCGCCCTCGATGTCCGAGCGGGAGTGGAAGCGGGCCCGTGCTGTCATCCGGCGCGAGGAGGCGGCGTTCGACCAGCAGGATCTTGTGGATGGGATCTGCTGCGTGTCGGTGCCGGTGCGTAGCCGTGACGGGGTTGTGGTGGCCGCGCTCACCGCCTTGGTAGTGGCCCAGCGCATCCCCGCCGGCCTGGTCGGGCGGATCCGGCACGCCGCGGGGCGGCTTGGCGGACGCCTCACCGGTCCGTTGGAGGGGCGTCCGCTTCCGTGTGGCGCGACTGACGACAAGCGGGCACGAGGCCGGCTGGTCCTGGTCGAGGACCGGTCGGACGTCCCCGGCGGGCAGGGACCGGGCGTAGCCTAGACTCGGACAGGTTCGGTAACCAGGGCTCCGGCAAAGTTGCTGGTTAGCAACTGAAGTTCATGATTGTCTGTAGGGGTCGTTCGGGGCGGCTGGCGTGGTGGCGGAGCGCCTGGGGGCGGGACCGTCACCGGCCAGCCCCCCGCTGTCCGGCGTGCAACCAGCCATCGAAGGGATCGCCATCCCGGGCGATCTCGCGGCGGCGATCATCCGCGCGCTCGCCCAGCTCGGCGGGCAAGCCGCGTATGCCGTCCGGTCCAGTGCGACGGCAGAGGACCTGCCGTCGGCCTCCTTCGCCGGCCAACAGGACACGTACCTGAACGTCGTGGGGCCGGCGGCGATCCTCCAGCACGTCAGCCGGTGCTGGGCCTCGCTGTTCACCGAGCGGGCCGTGACCTAYCGCCAGCGCAACGTTGCCGGCCCCGAGGTCTTCGCGCTCGACGAACTKGGCAAGATCACCCTTGCCGCCCACGGTGACCATCGCACCGCCGTCACCGACAACAGCGCCGGCATGTTCGCCGCCGCCTCGGGCGACGCCCTCATCGCCAAGGACGGCGCCGCCATCGCCAGGACCACCTATCGAGAGTGGCTCGCGCGCTGACTCGGYCGGGGCGTGCACGACATCCGTCGTGTGGGACCCGGCCGGAATCCTTGTAGATTCACGTGGTCGACGACCGGCGTTTCCGGCGGGCTACTCCACCACCGCTACCGGTTCGCGCTGCGGGGCCGCCGGCTGGGCGTTCGCGGGGCCGTGCGCCACGGTGGCAGCGGGGCGGCCGGGGAGGAAGAGGCTGGCGACGAAGCCGACGGCGGTCAGGGCGACGACCCACCAGAACGTCACGCCGAACGCCTCGGCGACCTTGTCGGCGACAGGGCCGGGAAGCTTCACCCCCGCCGACTCGGCGAGCGCACCCTCGCCACCGACGCCCGGCAGCCGGCTGGCGATGGCGTGCTGCAGTTCGACGGCGACCAGCGCGGTGGCCAGCGACCCGCCGACCCGCTGCAGGATGTTCAGCGTCGTGGTCGCGCGCGGCACCGCCGCCTGCCCGAGCGTCGCATAGGCGGCGCCCATCGCGGGCATCATCGTCGCCCCGAAGCCCAGACCGCGCACGAACAGCGAGAACGCCAGCAGCACCTCATTGGTGTGCGCGTCGACCTGGGTGAACAGCAGCGTGCCGAGCAGGGCGAGGACCATGCCGAGCGGGACGACCGACCGGGCGCCGCGGCGGTCGGAGACCCGTCCCGCGATCGCCATGGAGATCATTGCGCCCAGTCCCTGTGGCGCCATGAGCAGGCCGGCGTCACTGGCGCTCTGCCCGCGCGCGACCTGGTAGTAGAGCGGAAGCAGGAACATCGCACCGAACAGCATGGCGCCGATCACGAAGGTCGTGACGCTCGCGATGCTGAACACCCGGTCGCCGAACAGCCGCATGTCGAGCAGGGCGCCGTCGCGGCGCAGGGCGTGYACGACGAAGCCGGCCAGCAGCACTACGCCGACGGCGATGCTGACCTGCACCTTCGCAGCCCCGAAGCCGCCGCCGTTGCCCGCCTCGGACAGGCCGTAGACGAGCGCCGCCAGCCCCGGCGAGATCAGCGCCAGGCCGGGCAGGTCGAGCCGGTGGTGCGCCGAGCCGCGGTCATCGCGTGGCAGCACCCGCCAGGACAGGAACAGGGCGAGCACGCCGATCGGCACGTTCACGTAGAAGATCCAGCGCCAGCTGAGGTGGTCGACGATCAGTCCGCCGATGACCGGGCCGAGCACCGGCGCGATGAGCATCGGGACGCCGATGATGCTCATGACCCGGCCGATCCGCTGCGGGCCCGCGGCCTGGGCGAGCAGGGTCATGCAGATCGGCATGATCATGCCGCCGCCGAGGCCCTGCAGGACCCGGAAGGCGATCAGCGTCCCTGCCGACCAGGCGAGGCCGCACAGGGCACTGCCGGCGACGAACAGCGCCAGCGAGATGTTCCACATCCGCGTCGCGCCGAACCGCTCGACCGACCAGCCGGCCAGCGGGATCACGACGGCCAGCGCCAGCAGATAACCGGTGGTGACCCAGGAGATCGTGGACAGCGACGTGTGGAACTCGTTACCGAGCGCGTGGATGGCGACCGAGACGATCGTCGTGTCGAGGATCACCATGATCGCGCCGAGCATCACTGTGGCGGACAGTCGGATCAGCGCCGGGTCCAGCTTGGCGGCCGAGGCGGGCCCGGGCGCGGCGGTGGCGGGCGGCGAGGCCGCGTTGGGTTGGTCAGGCACGTTGATCTCCGTGGCAAAGGCGGCAGACGCCGGGGGCGGTCGGTCGCGTTCGGACCTGCGGCGACCGGACGGGACAAAGCTGGTCGCCGCCCAGCATCCGACGCTCGTTGAGTTGTGTCAAATATATCGTCGTGACAACGAGACGTTCGCGGCGGCTTGCCGATACGATCGACGCATGATCGAAGCCGCTCGGGAGGCCGCCGGGGAGGCGACTGCCCGAGATGCGACCGCCCGGGACGCGGGCACTCGCGAGGCGGGCACTCGCGAGGCGACAGCTCGCGAGGCGTGGCGCGCCATGCTGGCGCTGACCTTCAGCGGCGAGGCGCCCAGCCGGATGCACACCGTCTGCCAGGCGTTTGATCTCACGCCGGCCGCTTTGAAGATCCTTCTGGTGCTGTCGGGGGGCCCGCGCCCGATGCGCGAGCTCGTCGAGATGTTCCGCCACGACCCGAGCTACCTGACCAGCGTCGTCGACCTGCTCGAGCGCCGCGGCGTCGCCCGGCGCGAGCCGCACCCGACCGACCGGCGGGCCAAGACGGTCGCGATGACCGAGGAGGGCCGACGCGTTCTGGCCCAGGCCCAGGAGATGCTGTCCGTTCCCCCGGCGTCGCTGCAGGTGCTCTCGCCGGATGAGCAGCAGCAGCTGCTGCGCCTGCTCATCCGCGTCGTCGACGCGGAGCCCACTATTCCCACGGCGCTGCGCCCGCGTCCCGTCACGTCCCCATCTGACTGATCGGTTACGCTTCTGCTCCTACTGACCGAGTGACCCCGTCTTCGCTGTCCACAAAAGCGGGATCGTTCCACTGGCGGCGGCGGTCGCCTCGTCGGCAGCGGCCTGGGTGACCGGGCTGGTGAGATGGCTGGGCATGATCTGAGAGATCATMGTGCCGCCGCCGTGGCCGGCCCGCGGACGACCGAGCAGCGCTGGTTCAGAACTCGTACTTCTGCTTGAGCTCGGCGAGCGTGTCGAGGAAGCCGTCCAGGTGTTCGTCGGACAGCCGGTTGTTCACCATCAGCCGGATCACGGTCTGGTTCTTGTTCACCGCCGGGTAGCCGAACATCGGTACCAGATACCCGCGATCGAGGAAGTCCTGCCGGACGCGTACGGCGGTGTGGTTCGAGCCCACCGAGATCGATGTGACGTAGGTCGGCGTGGCGTTGATGGTGCAGCCGATCCCGAGCAGTCGCTCCCGCAGCCGGTCGACTCGGTCGAGGTAGCGTTCCATCACGGACGGGTCTTGTCTCATCCGGCGCAGCACATGGACGATGGCGCCGGCGGTCGGCGGCTGAATGTTGGTGGTRAACACCGACGTGCCCGACAGGAAGCGGAACGCATCAAGAGCGTCGGCCGGTCCCGCGAGGGCGCCACCGCCCAAGCCGATGGACTTGCCGAACGACACCATCAGGAAAGTCGCCCGGCGCAGCTCCTCGTATTCAGCGGCGAACCGGTGGCCGCCGTTGCCGTAGACCATGAAGCCGTTCGCGTCGTCGACGAAGCTGACCGCGCCGAACTCGTCGCACAGGTCGAGGATCTCGCCGACCGGAGCCATCGAGCCGTCGGAGTACACGGTCAAGAATCCGACAACGACCCGCCGGCCGCGGAGGTTTTCCAGCACCTGCCTGAGATCGGCAATGTCATTGTGGCGGAAGTTGATCAGGTTACGTCCGAACTTGAATCGTTCAACGGCCTTCCACATGCTCCAGTGGCTGTCCCGGTCGAGCACGAACACCGTGTCGGCGTTGTCCACGCCGGGCTGGTCGTTGAACGAGAACCTGGCGCTCATCGCGTGCACGAACCCGACGTTGGCCAGCAGCCCGGTGGCGTAGGTGAGCGCCTTCTGCCGGCCGGTGATCTCGGCGACCAGCGCCTCCAGTTCCAGGTGTGGCCGGGCGACGCCCTGAACCACTCGGGAGCCGCCGACGACCAGGCCATAGTTCATCGCCGTCTCGACGAAGACGTTGCGCACGTCCGGGTCGTGTTGCCATCCGAGGATGCCGATGCCGGCGAAGTTGACCACTTTTCTGCCGTTGATGCTTATGACCGCGTCGTTGCGGTCGTCAAGCTCGGGAGTCGCGATCAGTTCACCGCTTCGCCTCGCGCTTTCGACCCATTCGGAGAAACCCCAGCGGGCCAGCGCCGGCTCCGCGGACAAGGCAGTCATGATCGTCCCTCATTTCGGCGAGTTAGGCCCAGGAGTGTTGGCGTCTTCTCGTTGCTCGGTGGTGGAAGGGCAAATGCGAGACCGCTGGACGGCGCAAACAGAGCAGGCCGAGACCAGGTCAGCCCACGACGGGGCCACCGAGTTCGGAGCCACCGAGTTCCGGTCGGTTCAGAGCAGGGTGCCGAGTCGGGAGTCGACTTCCTCGGCGCTGATGCCGAATTGGGCCAGGTCGTAGCGGTGCGAACGGAGGCGTGCGTCTTCGGCCAGCACGGCCGACATGGCCGGGCGGACCTCGTTGGCCAGGTCCCATCCGAGGTGGCGGTAGATGTCGGCGACGACCGCCAGCGGGTCGGCGGTGAACTCGTCGAATTCGACGTCGTAGAATCTGGCCTGGTCGTGTTTGGCCCGCTCCGTGGCGAATCGCGCAAGAGTGCGAGTGGCGAGTGCGAGCAGGGTAGGGCCGATCACCTCGCCCTGGAAAACTGAGGACATGCCCGCGGCAAGCTTGCTCGCCATGCTGCACGCCGATCCCAGTACCGTACTAGCGGGTCTGCGGTGGGTCTGGATCACCATTGCGTCGGGGTAGGTCGCCAGCAGGGCATCCAGACAGGGCATGTGACTGGAGGACTTGAGTACCCAGCGTCGCCCGGGGTCATGCAGCCCGATCAGTTGGAGGTTGCGGCGATGCCGCCGGTACGCTTCGGTCGAGTCCCGGCCTGCCAGCCACGCGGAGTACGTCGGCACGTACCCGGTGAACTCGAAATACGGCGAGACCATCGACTGGCGGGTCAACAGCCAGCACTCCTCGACCTCGCCGGCTTTGCGATTGTGGATGCCCAGGTAGCCGGGATGTTGCTCGACAAACTTGTCGACGCCCCCCTGGACCATCTGGAAGATCGGGTTGGTAGGCCAGGTCGAGCGTGCGGGCCGGGGCTGGGGAGCGTAGCCCAGCCACAGTTCGAGCCCTTGGTTGGCCGAGTCGGCGGTGAGTAGCCGGTGCAGGGTGGTGGTGCCGGTCCGCGGCATACCGACGATGAACACCGGCCTCTCGATCGGGACCTGGGCGTGCTCGGGATGTCTCTGCCACCCGGCCTCACTGAACAGGCGGGCCATCAGGATGCCGCACAACTCGTCCTGGACCAGCTGGACGCCGTGCGGCGTCAGGCTCGCCTCTTCCTGATAGGAGGCCAGGAGCACCTCGAGCCCTTCCAGATAGTCCGCCGGGCCGAAGTCGGTGAGTCCKGTGAGATCGGATGCCGTGGTGTGTAGCTCCTCGATTGTTTGGATCTTGTCCACTGAGTACGCTCCTCTGGTCCGTCAGCAGACGGCTTCAACAAATTCTCGAGATACAACGACCGGTTCCTCCCTGAGGGGCAGCAGGTGGAACCGGCCTTTTCGCGGAGCGTACGGAGGGTGTATAGGGGTCTCCGCGGCTGGCCAGCCGGAAAACATCCAGTTTCCCAGGCCGGCTCTGGACGCCGTGCCCGATGCCGCTCCTGATTTATCCGCGCCGGCGGGTCCCGGTGCAAGATATGGCCGTCGATCCGGATGACAATGCGAACGTCATGACCGCGTCCCTTCCGCAACTGTCGCGAACGTCCTGGTAGGCCATCGGCGGCACCCGTTCGCCGGGTGCGGCAGTCTGGGCAGCTGAACATGCCGGCGAAATACTGGTCTCCACTGACTTCGAGCCAATCATAGCCGATACGAGTGGGTGATCGACGTTCTGCGCCCGGGGCCAGCCATCGACAATTGAGATCGGCTGATACGAACATCAGAGCCAGCACGGCCGTGGGTTGATACCCCGCTGCTTCGGGCCCATACTTCCTGCCTCGCGGCAACCGAGGTCGCCACGGTCGCATCACGCCACCCATCCCCCGCCGTTGACAACCTGATGGCCGCGCCTGAAGTGACAACGGCGGGCCCGGCCAGGCGCGTGGATGTCCGGGCATAGAACGGCGGGTAACATTTTATCGCGAACGGGTTACGGCTATAGGTCAGCGCGGACTTGCTGGCCGCGTAAACGCTGCCACCCGGCTCGGGGATCCGGTCGGCGGCGTTACTGCCGATGGTGATGATCCGACCGCCCGCTGGTCATGGATCGGCACCTACTGGACGCTGACGGTGGCGCGGTGGTGGCGCGGTTCCTCGATCTCGTCGAGCAGCGCGATCGCGAAGTCCGCGTACCCGATCCGGCTGGCCGGGTCGCCGTGCTCGGCGACCCGGTACCGGCCGGTGCGCGCCCCGTCGTGGTCGAAGTCCCCAGCGGGAGCGACGTACACCCAGTCGAGTTCGCAGGCGCGCAGCACGTCGAGGCCCGCCGCGTGGCCGAGGAAGAAGGAACGGTACTCGTTCGGGTAGCCGGGCTCGTCCATCAACGCGGCGCCAGATGCCCCCGGCAGGATCGAGGAGAGGCCGACGACCACCAGGCGGCGCACGCCCGCCCTGGCCAGCCCGGTGGCCAAGGCGCGGGACGACGCGGTGAAGAAGTCGTGCGCCGGCGTGGACAGGTCGACCGCGGCGCTGATCGCCGCGTCCTGTCCGGCCGCCGCACGCTCGACACTTACCGCATCAGTGACATCACCCGCAACCACCCGGGCGTCGGACGGCAGGTCGCCATGACGTGCGGGGTCGCGCATCACGGCGGTGACCCGGTGGCCGCGGCGACCTGCTTCGGCGAGAACCTGCCGCCCCGCACGCCCGCCCGCGCCGAACACCACAATGTTCACGGCAACCCCTCTCCCCGTATGCCGGTGYCCTTGCGCCTGCCGGTGCGCGGACGCTATCGGGGATGGCGGTTACCGCGGGGATACCGGCTGGCTGGCTATCGTGAAGCGGTGAGGAAGCCCCTGCCCGCCGACATGTTCGACGAGCTGTGCCCGTCCTCGCTCAACCCGATCCGCTTCGGCGACAAGTGGGCAGCGCTCATCATCCGCTGCCTTGAGGACGGGCCGCGCCGGTTCTCCGAGCTGCGCGTGCCGCTGAGCCGGGTCACTCCCAAGGTGCTCACCCAGTCGCTGCGTTCCCTTGAACGGGACGGCCTGATCACCCGCACCGTCCTGGATGCCAGGGCCACCGCCCATGTCGAGTACGAGCTGACCGCGCTGGGCCGCAGCATGCTGGAGCCGATGGCGGTCGCCTGCGCCTGGGTCGCCGAGCACTGGGACCAGCTCCTCGACGCCCGCGAGGCGTATGACCGCGCCCTCCGCCTCGACCGCGCCGGATGAGGCGGCGTGGCTATCGCCGACGCGCCGCACAGTTCTGGACACATACCGAAACGTGCGGAGCGACGCCGATCCAGCCGAGCGAGACCCACAGCGTGACCGCTACCTCGGCCGTTTCCAGTTCGACACCGGGACCCTCGC
The DNA here is from genome assembly GCF_001983015.1 of Frankia sp. CcI156. Classification (NCBI taxonomy): domain Bacteria; kingdom Bacillati; phylum Actinomycetota; class Actinomycetes; order Frankiales; family Frankiaceae; genus Frankia; species Frankia sp. CcI156. The sequence goes on along the minus strand of NZ_MOMD01000032.1, from coordinate 34,807 downwards.
CATCTTCGACCRGCGCCCCGACGTCCCCCGCCATCGGCGAACGCACCGGCGTCACCACGACCGCCGGTCCCGCCGGCCGCGCGATCACTMTGCTTCGCGGGTGACGTGCCTGCCCGCATCGTGCATACGGGCGGGCACGGGGCGGACCGGGCAGGCCGTCGGTACCGGAGGCGGCTCCGGCCGGTGGCGGCGCCTGTGTCCCGCCCGCGCGGCCGGTCGAAGGCCGGTGAAACCGGCGTGCAGGGGCGGTGATACCGCCGTTGTCTAGCGTTCTGGCCAGCTCATCCGACGCCTCCCTCGACCCGACGCCCCCGTTGTCGATCCCCCGTTGTCGATCCCCCGTTGTCGCGACACCCCACGGAAGGAAGACGGATGACAGCCATGCCCGCGGTCCAGGCCGGTGGTCTGGTCAAGAGATTCGGCGATTTTCACGCCGTCGACCACATCGATCTCGAGGTGCACCACGGCGAGATCTTCGGCGTGCTCGGGCCCAACGGCGCCGGCAAGACGACGATGCTGAAGATGCTGGCCACGCTGTTGGCGATCGACGACGGCCGGGCCGAGATCTTCGGCGTCGACGTCGCCGCCCAGCCGCACCGGGTCCGTCAGCTCATCGGCGTGACCGGCCAGTACGCCTCCGTGGACGAGGACCTCACCGCCACCGAGAACCTGTGGCTGTTCGGCCGGCTCCAGGGCCTGCGCTCGGCTGACGCGCGCGCCACCGCGCGCCGGCYGCTGGAGCAGTTCGGTCTCGAGGAGGCCGCCGAACGACAGATCTCGGCGTTCTCCGGCGGGATGCGCCGCCGCCTCGATCTTGCCGCGTCCCTCATCACCCGGCCACCGTTGATCTTCCTGGACGAGCCGACGACCGGCCTCGACCCGCGTACCCGCGGCCAGATGTGGGACACCATCCGCGAGCTCGTCAACGACGGCTGCACCGTCCTGCTCACCACGCAGTACCTGGACGAGGCCGACCAGCTCGCCGACCGGGTCTGCGTGATCGACCACGGGCGCAAGGTCGCCGAGGGCACGCCGGACGAGCTCAAGACCCAGGTCGGCGACTCGACGCTGCAGCTTCAGCTCGCCCCCGGCGCTGACCAGGAGCGCGCCCGCGAGGTGGTGCTGCGGGTGCTCGGCGAGGAGCCGGTCACCACGCCCGAGTCCGGCCGGCTCAACGTCCCGCTCGACGTCGCCGACCGGGCCGCCGACGTGCTGATCGCGCTGCGCGGGGCCGCCGTCGCGATCGCCTCGGTCAGTGTCGCCAAACCGACCCTCGACGAGGTCTTCTTCGCCCTCACCGGCCACGGCGCCGGTCCCGGCCACGGCGGCCCGGGCGACGCCGGCGACCCGGGCGACGCCGGCGACCCGCAGACCGCCGGCGGCCCGACCGGAGCGGTACCCGACCAGGACGCGACCGGCCCCGACGACCACGCCACGGAGGTAACTCGATGAACACCGTTCTCGCCGGGCCGTCGGCCGGGCCGGCCGCAGGCGCGCCGCGGCCGGCCTCGGCCGTCGACCCGGCAGCCGCCGTTGCCCGTACCCGGGCCCGCGCCGGGGTGGGGGACACCCTTACCCAGAGCTTCGCGATGGCCTGGCGAGCGCTGAAGAAGATGCGCCGCAACCCGGAACAGTTCTTCGACGTGGCGCTCCAGCCGCTGCTGTTCACCGCGATGTTCGCCTACGTGTTCGGCGGCGCGATCTCCGGCGACGTCCACAGCTACCTGCCGCTGCTCATCCCCGGCATCGTCGCCCAGACCGTGCTCACCACCTGCATGGCCACCGGTACGCAGCTGCGGGAGGACATGGACAAGGGGGTCTTCGACCGGTTCCGGTCCCTGCCGATGTCCCGGATCGCGCCGCTGGCCGGGCCGATGATCGCCGACCTGGTCCGCTACCTGATCGCGGCGAGCCTGACCTACCTGATGGGCCTGATCCTCGGCTACCGGCCCGGCGGCGGCGTGCCCGGCGTGCTCGGCGCGATCGTGCTCGCGGTCCTGACCGGCTGGGCGATCGCGTGGGCGTTCACCTGGATCGGCACGGTCGCCCGCAGCGCCCGCAGCGTGCAGGGAATCTCGATGATGATCCTGTTTCCGCTGACCTTCCTGTCCAACGCGTTCGTGCCGGCGAAGACGCTGCCGGGCTGGCTGGAGACCTTCACCAGGGTCAATCCGGTGTCACACCTGGTCTCCGCCACGCGGGACCTGGCCAACAACGGCGTGCTCACCGGGCAGGTCGGCTGGACGCTGCTCACCGGTCTCGCCGTGATCGTGATCTTCCTGCCGATGTCGGTCGTCAGCTACAAGCGGCACCTGTAGCCCGTGCCCCGGCGATGCCCCGTCGCGGCCCGGTGGTAGATCGGCCAGCCGCTCGGCCAGCCGTTCGACGAGGATGCACGCCTCGTCGAACAGCTGTGCCGGGCGCCGGGCCTCGGCGTCCGACCGGGCTGCCGGGAGTGCGCCGGGTGCCCGGCGCTCGGCGAGCGCCTCGACCCGGGCCCACCCCAGCGACGGGATCGTCGCGATGTAGGAGAAACGCTTCGCCAGCGCGAGCAGCTGGACCGCCTCCCGCACTGTCATCCCGGCCGGCATCCCGGCCGGCCGGCCGTCGCGAAGGCCCCAGACGCCGAACGCGAACAGCAGCGTCCCGCACGCCGGATAGTCGATCGTGGCCCGGCTGCGTCGCAACGCGTCGGCATACCGGACGAGACTGGCGCGAAACAGGTCGTGGCCGGTGGCGAGGTCGTCGGCGCTGGCCGCGTGCCAGGCGAAGGCGGCGAGCGCCACCGCGTCGCCGGCCAGCACCCAGGGCTCGACGCCGGTCGTTGCGACGCCGGGCCATCGCAACGCCCGCATCCCCGCTGCCGCGTCCAGATGCTGGCGCAGGCCCACAGCCGTGTCGCCGCGCACGATCGCGAGCTCGGCCCGGCCGATCGCCGCCATCATCGGGCCGCCGTACACGGCCCCGTCCGACGGGTCGATCTGGGCGAGATACTCCTCGGCCGCGTCGAGCCGGCCGCCGTTGACGGCGTCGAACGCCAGCAGCACCCGCAGCTGTGCGACGTCGTCGCGGGCACCGAGCCGTTCCAGGACCGGCAGGGCCGCCTGGGCGTGGGAACGGGCGACGGCGAAATCTCCGCGCCGCATCGTCAGCTCGGCCAGCCGGGTGTGCACCATGGCCGTCAGCCACGGCCCTTCCCGCGGTGTGGCCAGGGCCAGCGTCTGCTCGGCGGCTGCCGCCGAGGCCAGTGCCTCACCGGCGTTCTCGTGCAGATGGGCCAGCCACACCAGACAGACCAGGCGCAGGTGCCGGTCGGCGCCGTCCGCCAGCCGCACGAGCTGTGTCTCGGTGTCCGTGGGCTGCGCCGGGTCGAGGGCGAGCAGCACCCGCGCCGTGTTGGCCAGCCACGGGTCGCCCGCAGCCTCGGGGCCGAGCCGCTCCAGCAGCTCGCGGATCGGCGCCGGGAGAAGCCCGTCCCCCACGAAGATCGCGACCGTCGCCATCGCGGTCCCGGCAGCCACGGCCGCCTGAGCCGCGGCKGGCTGCGGTGTCCAGCCGGACAGCATCGCGGTGACCGCGTCGATCAGCACCGACATCCGGAGGTGCTCGCCGCGGATCGCCCAGAACATACCGAGCACCGCCAGCAGCCGCACGACCGTCTCGGTGTCGCCGTCGGCCACCGCGTCACGCAACTCGTCGGCGAGGTTCGTCTCCTCGGCCGCGATCGCGTCGATCGCCGCGAACTGCCGCTCCGTGACCAGACCCACGCCGTGCCGGGTGGCGTAGCCGACCGCCCAGTCCCGCTGGGCCCGTCGCGCCGCGACCTGCTCGCCGGATTCGGCCAGCCGCAGCCGGCCGAACTCCCGGACCGTCTCCAACATCCGATAACGCACTCCGCCGGCCGGCTCGCGCACGCTCAGCAACGACTGTTCGACGAGGTTCTGCACCGCGTCGACCGCGTTGACGGGATCGGAACCCGCTGCCTCGTCGGCGGGGCCGGGGGCGGCGAGGATCTCCTCCGCCGCCTCCAGGGTAAAACCGTCCGGGAACAGCGCCAGCCGGCGCAGCGAGCGCCGTTCCGGCTCCGCCAGCAGGTTCCACGACCAGTCGATCACGGCGAGCAGCGTGCGGTGGCGGTCCGGGGCGGCGCGGTCTCCGCCGCGCAGCAAGGCGAACCGGTCCGCCAGCCGCCGGTCGACGTCCTCCACCGACATCGCCCGGACCCGAGCCGCCGCCAGCTCGATCGCCAGCGGAAGCCCGTCGAGCCGGTCGACGATCCGGCCGACCACCTCACGGTCGAGCCGGACGGTGGGGCGGGCCGCGGTGGCACGCTGGCTGAACAGCTCGACCGCGTCGGCGCGGACCAGCTCGCCGAGCAGGTAGACCCGCTCGGCACCGATCGCGAGCGGCGCCCGGCTCGTCGTGAGCACCCGCAGGTCGGCGGTGGCCGTGACGAGGAAGGCGACCAGCTCGGCGACCTCGGCGACAAGATGCTCGCAGTTGTCCAACAGCAGCAGGCCCGGCCCCCGCGCCAGTCGCGCGGCGATCCGCGCGCGCAGGTCGGCGCGCTGCGCGGGGGTCAGCACCCGGCGGTCGCCGATCGAGTCGCGGACGCCGAGCGCGGAGCCGACCTCGCCGATCAGGTCCTCGGGCGCCGCCACCCCGACCAGGTGGACGACGTGCACCACCGGCAGCGTGCTGTCCCGGGCGAGCAGATGGGCCAGGCGGGTCTTCCCGAGGCCACCCGGCCCGACGATCGACACCACCCGCGACCGGTCCAGTAACGCCCGCAGCCGCTCGACGTCGTGCTGGCGGCCCAGCAGGGGAGTGGCGTCGTATCGGATCCCGCCCCGGACGGGCCGGTCGAGGGCGAGCAGATCGCGCTGGACCCGGGTGAGTGTCTCCCCGGGGCTGGTCCCCAGCCGTTCCCGCAGGTCCCGGCGGTAGCGCTCGAATCGTCCCAACGCCGCCGCGGGCCCGCGCACCGCGGCCTCGCTGCGTAGCAGGTCGACCAGCAGGTCCTCGTCGTCGGGCTGCTGCGCGTGCGCCGCCTCCAGGAGCCCGAGCGCCTTGGCATGCTCACCTGTACGACTCGTGGCCCGGGCCAACAGCAGTCGGGCCGCCGCCAGGTCGCGGCCGGCCGCCCGGCGCACGCCGGCGAGCGGCCCGGAGCCGTTCACCGGCACCGGCGGCAGCGCCGCGCCGAGGTCCAGCGCAGCGCGGGCCCGCTCGACGGCGGCCCGCGGATCGACAGCGACGAGCTCGGCGGCCTCGGCCACCAGCCGGCCCAGCAGACAGCTGTCGACCTGCGTCGGCAGGAGACCGAGCCGGTAGCCGTCACCGTCGCGCACCACCGCACCGGCACCGCACGCCGCCCTGGTCCGCGAGACGACCACCTGAAGGCCCTTGGCCGGGTTGGCCAACGACCCCTCGCCCCAGATCATCTCGGCCAGCCGCTGCGCCCGCACCGGCCGGCCGGGCTCGGATGCCAGCGCCGCCAGCAACGCCCGGGGGCGGTCGCCCATCACCGGGGTGCCCTCCCAGCGCACCCCGTCCAGGAGCATGAGGCTCACGACCACTCTGATCAGTCTAGAACGGCAGCCAGGAACGATCCGTACGTCCCCAGGAGCGTTGCCAGGGCCGGTTCCGCGGTCGAGCGACATGGTCCGGGCGACGGCATGGTCCGGGCGACGGCATGGTCCGGGCGACGGCATGGTCCGGGCGACGGCATGGTCCGGGGCTGGTTCGTTCGGGCCGCCCGCCGAGCACATCGCCATGACGAACCTCAACGAGGTGAATAAGTGGATCATTCTGCCGTATGGCCGCGGAGTTGATCACCGAACCTGGGGTCGGTCCTTCTCGCTCCGGTCGACATGCGATCCTTGGGGACGAGAGATCAGGACTCCCGCTGAGCGAGGTGATGGGTGGGCAGCCGGAACCGGGAACGACGCAAGGCAAAACAGAAGGCCCGCGCGAACCGTGTCCGCGCCCAGGCGCCGGAGTCCGGGGCAGGGGCCTTCTACCAGGAGGAGCGCGGCCAGCGGGAGATGTTTCGCCGGATCGCCGATCAGCTGGTCGCRGCGGCGCTGAACGCCCAGCTCGCCCGGGATGAGGCGGCACTGGCCGAGTACGTGGAGTTGCTCGTCGCCGCGCCGGGCGGGCCGGCCGGACGCCGAGTTGTCAATCGGTCCCTGGCCGGGTGGTTCGACCGCACCGTCGAGGCCGCCTGGCAGCGCGGCTGGCAGCCGGCTGACGTGCACCGGATCGTGAACCGTCAGGCAGGCCAGCGCCAGGCGCGACTCGCCGTCGACGCCATCGCCGGCCAGATGCGGCAATACGCGGCCGCCACCGTCGACGAGCGGTGGAAGAACCAGCTGTATGATCTTAACGCCGTTCTGTGGTGGGAGGATGACGGCACCTGGCTGGACGCCTGGGGTGACCGGGAGGGCCGGGACCGGGCGGAGGCGCTTGCCGACACCCTTGGTCTGCTCACCCTTCTGCACACCCTTCCCGCGATCGAATCCCTGTGCCCCCCGCCAGGCACCACACGACGCGACCCACCAGGTCGCCCCGCGGGACGCGGCCACGGCCAGGCGGACCCGGGCCACCGGGCCGGGGCCGGCCGGAGCGCCGACCCACGCATCCTCGACAAGGTCCGGGCGCTGCTGGCGAAGGCCGAATCAACCGGGTTCGCGGACGAGGCTGAGGCGCTGACCGCCAAGGCACAGCAGCTCATGGCCCGGCACAGCATCGACGAGGCGCTGCTCGCGGCGCGGGAGGGAACCCGCGACGAGCCGGCYGGCCGCCGGGTCGGCGTCGACAGCCCTTACGAGGCGGCCAAGGCCAGCCTGCTCGACGTGGTCGCCGGTGCAAACCGATGCCGTTCGGTGTGGACAAAGAACCTCGGGTTCGCCACGGTGATCGGTTTCCAGCCTGACCTCGACGCCGTCGAACTGCTGTACACCTCGCTCCTGGTCCAGGCGACCGCGGCGATGATGCAGGCCGGGTCCCGCCACGGGCGGTCCCGCACCCGGTCGTTCCGCCAGTCGTTCCTCGCCTCGTTCGCGGTCCGGATCGGCCAACGCCTGACGGCCGCTACMGAGCAGGCCAGTGAACAGGCCGCGGTCGAGGCGGGCGAGAGCCGGCTGCTGCCTGTGCTCGCCGCCCGTGGCGACGCCGTGAAGGAGGCAGCCGAGACGATGTTCCCGCAGGTCGTCGCCCGGGCGGTGAACGCGACCGACGGCGAGGGGTGGGCGTCCGGCCGGGCCGCCGCTGACCTCGCCTCCCTGCACACCTACGGCGAGGTGACCACCGCCCGGTCCCGATAGCCATGGCGCCGGAGCCGGCCCTCGCCTCACCGGTCACGCGATCATCCTGTTCGGGGCGGGACAGGCCCGCGTGCGGGCGCACCTCGCGCATCCGCTGGGAGTGAAGGGCTTCGCCGTCTCATGTGGGGGGTGGGAGTTTCTTCCGGCAGGTGATCGTGGCGGCCAGAGTGAGGAACCCGAGGAAGTTCCSGCCATCGCGTTCGTAGCGGATGGTCAACCGGCGGTAGCCATCCAGCCAGGAGATCGTTCTCTCGCCTTTCCACCGATGCCGGCCGAGACGTTCGGTGCTGTCCACCGTCGTGTTCACACTGCCCGCCGGAGACGCACCCACCTGGCTGGACGCGCGTCAGGGCTGTTCGCCGCGCGCTGGATCATCGACATACCCGGGGGGAGCTCACTCGTCGAGTTCGTAATCGAACCAAATGTGGTGGGTGTCGTCGGAGTCGATCTCCATGCCGCCGGTGCCGCGGATGCCGGTAAGAGCGTGTCTCGCGTGGCCGCTCCGGGTACATATCGATCATGGATGTGTTGGGGAGCAGCCTCGCCGGGCGGCTGGTCCCGGACGAGTTGTGGGAGCTGGTGGAACCGCTGCTGCCCCGGTTCGAGGCCCGCTGGCAGGGCGGTGGGACTGCCCCGATCGAGGATCGGGCGGTGTTTACCGCGGTGGTCTACGTGCTGACCTCGGGGTGTGCTTGGCGGCATCTGCCGTCCGAGTTCGGGGTGTCGGTACCCACGGCGCACCGTCGGTTCCAGGCGTGGACCCGGGCGGGTGTCTGGCCTCGACCGCACCGCAAGATCTTGGATCTGCACGGTGTGGCCGGACGGGTCGACTGGTCATCGGCGATCGTGGACGCGGCCAGCCTGCGAGCGAAAAAGGGGGAAGCCTGACCGGTCCGAACCCGGTCGACCGCGGCAAACCGGGCTCGAAGATCCATGTCCTGACCGACGCGGGCGGGCTGCCGCTGGTCGTGGCGGTCTCCCCGGCGAACCCGCACGACAGCGGGGCCTTCGTCCCGCTGGTGGCCAGCATCCCGGCGATCCGTTCCCGCCGTGGCCCGCGGCGGCGCCACCCGGCCAAGCTGCGTGCGGACAAGGCCTACGACCAGCCGGAACTACGGCGTTTCCTGCGCCGGCGCGGTATCGCGGTGCGGATCGCCCGCCGTGGTGTGGACAGTACCGAACGCCTCGGCCGGCACCGGTGGAAAGTCGAGAGAACCCTGGCCTGGCTCGGTGGCTACCGCCGTCTCACCATCCGCTACGAACGCAACGGCTACAACTTCCTCGGGTTCCTCTGCCTGGCTGCCGCGATCACCTGCTGGAAGAAGCTCCCGCACTCGACGTGAGACACGCTCTAAGCCGGGCGGCTAAGCGTCGGACAGGCGCCGCAGCACATTGCGGTCCGTATGGGCGACCGGGTCGGACACCCGCTCGTGATCGATGGTGGTCGTGGAGGTGTAGGCGAAGCTCCCGTTGCCGGTGACGGTGATGCTCACCTCGTAGCGGATACTGTTCGCAGCGCGCGCCAGGTAGGGGTTGGACAGGATGCCGTACGTGGGGRAGCCGGCCTGCGCCCGCAGGGTGAAGTCGGTCGCGTCCGGCGCCACGGCACCACCGGCGATCAGGACCGCACCGCGGGGCACCATGAAGCACCGCATGACGTGGCCGAGATTGGCGTCCCACAGCCAGTAGCCGATCTCAGTGTGGAACGCCTTCTCCTCGCCAGCCCGCCACGCGGCCATGTGGTAGTCGAGGCCGTAGAGACACTGCGGGCCGTTGTCCACGGGACCGAAGGGCTTGAAGGTGACCCTCTCGCGGTACGGGGTCTCGATAATCGTGCCCTCGGCGTTGCCGAAGGCAACGTCCACCCCCTGGTCGCCCTCCCACGCACCGGCCAGGGCCGCCAACGGACCGAACTCCGGGCCGACTTTTCCCGCCTTCTCCGTCTTCCCTGGCTTTCCTGTCGTTTTCGTCACCGCAAATCCTCCTTGAACGAGGAACCACCTACAGGTGGCACAATTCCGGAACATGCCCGGAACATCTCGACATTACTGTCAAATTCCTGCAAGCCGCTGTTGCGCGACTCTCAAGCCGCGCCGGACGGCACATTCACCGTGCTCACGGGCTCGCCCTCAAGATCGAACATTTCGCCGGTCTGTGGGCACGGCGCTTTGGTGGGTACGGCGCCGCTTCAGTCTTACGTGGTGGTGTGGCGGGGGTGGGCGGCTTCGTGTTCGTAGGTCTGCCAGCGCCCGAGGATGTCGCGTTGGGCGAGTGCCGCGAGCTCGTCGGCTTCGTCGGGGTTGACGGTGTTGAGGAGGGTGAACCGGGATTCGGTGGCGGCGAACTCGCTGAAGGGGATGGACGGTGCCCGCGAGTCGAGGGAGAACGGCCTTTCCGCGCGGGGGTCGACCCGGTAGAGCGGCCAGTATCCCGATTTCACCGCGGCTTTCTGGTGGGCCAGGCCGTCGGTCATGGTGATGYCGTGGGCGATGCAGTGGCTGTAGGCGACAATGAGGGACGGGCCGTGCCAGCTGGCCGCCTCGTTGAAGGCTTTCACCGTGTGCTGGTCGTTGGCGCCGAGGGCGACCTGCGCGACGTACACGTCGCCGTAGGCGGCGGCGAGCAGCCCGAGGTCTTTCTTGCGGGTCCGTTTGCCGCCGCCGGCGAACTTCGCGACCGCGGCGCGCGGCGTCGACTTCGACGCCTGCCCACCGGTGTTGGAGTACACCTCGGTATCGAGGACGAGCACGTTGACATCGCGTCCCGACGCGAGCACGTGGTCGAGGCCGCCGAAGCCGATGTCGTACGCCCACCCGTCCCCACCGATGATCCACACGCTTTTGTCGACGAGGTCGTCGAGGACAGCGTCGAGGGTGGTGTCGTGGTCGACGGTGGCCAGCCGCCGGCGTAGTTCGGCCACCCGCTGGCGTTGGTCGAGGATGCCGGCCTCGGTCGACTGGTCGGCGGTGAGCAGCGCCTCGACGAGCGTGCCGCCGACCGTCGCGGTCTGTGCGCGCAGCAGTCGGCGGGCCTCGCGGGCCCGGCTGTCGAGCGCGAGGCGTATCCCGAGCCCGAACTCGGCGTTGTCCTCGAACAGCGAGTTCGCCCAGGCCGGGCCGCGGCCGTCGGTGCCCGCCGACCAGGGTGTGGTCGGCAGGTTGCCGCCGTAGATGGACGAGCATCCCGTGGCGTTGGCGACGATGATGCGGTCACCGAACAGCTGCGTGAGCAGTTTGAGGTAGGGCGACTCCCCGCAGCCGGCGCAGGCGCCGGAGAACTCGAACAGCGGCTCCCGTAGCTGCGAGCCGCGGACCGTGTCCGGTGGGGCGAGCGCCGGTGGGACCGCCGGCAGCGTTTCGCGGAACGCCCATCCGGCACGTTCCTCCTCGAAGCGGGGTGCGGCGTCGACCATGTCCAGGGCGCGATGGCCCTCGATCTCCCGGCTCTTCGCCGGGCAGGCCTCGACGCAGATGCCGCAGCCGGTGCAGTCGTCCGGTGCCACCTGCACCGCGAGCCGGAACGCCGCGAGGGTGCGGTCCTTCGGCTTTTTGTGCCGGAACGACGCCGGCGCGTCGGCGAGCCGCGCCGGGTCGAACAACGTCATCCGGATGGCGGCGTGCGGGCAGGAAATCGCGCACTTGCCGCAGTCGATGCACAGGTCCGCATCCCACACCGGAAGCTCGCGGGTCAGGCCGCGTTTCTCGTACCGGGCCGTCCCGACGGGGAAGGTGCCGTCAGCCGKTAGTGCGCTGACGGGAAGCAGGTTCCCCTCCCCTGCCATGATCCGCGCCGTCACCTGCCGGACGAATGCGGGCGCCTCGCCGAGCAGCTGCCGGCGCGCCTGGCCCGTGACCACACGAGCCTGCAGGTCGACCTCGTGCAGGGCGTCGAGCGCGGCATCGATGGCGGCGAAGTTACGCTGCAGCACGGCRTCACCGCGTTTGCCGCGGGCGGCGCGGACCCCGTCCTTGACCGCCGCGATCGCCTCGTCGCGGTCCAGCAGACCGGACAGCGCCAGGAAACAGGTCTGCAGCACCGGGCTTACGATCCCGGGCATGCCGGCCTGCTTCGCCACCCGGTCGGCGTCGACGACGAACAGGCGCGCATCCCGGTCGAGCAGGTGCCGCTGCGCGTCGGCCGGCAGATGCTCCCACACCCTCTCCGGCGCATGCGGGCTGTTGAGCAGCACGGTGGCACCCGGCGCGGCCACGGCGAGCACGTCCACCCGTTCCAGCAGCGAGGACTGATGACAGCCCACGTACTGGGCGTTCTGGATAAGCCACGGGGAGTCGACCGGTCGTGGCGACAGCCGCAGATGCGAGACCGTCATCGACCCCGACTTCTTGGAGTCGAACACGAAGTACGCCTGCGCGTGCAGCGGCGTGCGAGCTGCGACGATACCGGCCGTTGCCCGCGTGGCACCCACCGTGCCGTCGCTACCGAGCCCGTAGAACACCGCCCGCAGCACGTCATCCGGCTCCGGGACACGGTCGTCGTCCACCTCGAGCGACAGGTCCGTGACGTCGTCGCGGATACCCACCGTCACCTCCCGGCGCGGCGCCGCGCCGGCCAGCTCGTCGAACACCGCCGCCGCCATCGCCGGGGTGAACTCCTTCGACGCCAACCCGTAACGGACACCGATCACCCGCGGCATCCGCTCGGGCCGTTCCGCGAACGCGGCGACGACATCCAGCCGCAACGGCTCACCCGACGCGCCCGGCTCCTTCGTCCGGTCCAGGACCGCGACCGACCGCACCGTCGAGGGCAGGCACGCGAGCAACGCCCGGCCGTCGAAGGGACGGAACAAACGAACCTGGACGAACCCGACCCGCTCGCCTCGCTCGACCAGCCGGGTGACCGCCTCCCGCACCGCCGACCGACCCGACCCCATGACGACCACAACCCGCTCGGCCTCGGGATGACCCTGATACTCAAACAGACGGTAGGCCCGGCCCGTCGCCGCGGCCAGCCGGTCCATCACCCCCTGCACAATCCCGGGAACCGCGGCGTAGAACGTGTTCGACGCCTCCCGGGCCTGGAAGAACGTGTCGGGATCCTGGGTGGTGCYCCGGATCACCGGACGGTCGGGGGACAACGCCCGGCGGCGATGGGCATCGATATGCCCGGCAGCCAGCAGACCACCCAGCGTGCCGTCGTCGAGCAACGCCACCTCGTTCAGCTCGTGCGACGTGYGGAAACCGTCGAAGAAGTGCAGGAACGGTACCCGCGACTCGAGCGTTGCCGCATGCGCCACCGCGGCCAGGTCATGCGCCTCCTGCGGCGACGCCGAACACAGCATGGCGAAACCGGTCGACCTCGCCGCCATCACATCACTGTGATCACCAAAGATCGACAGTGCGTGCGTGGCCACGGTCCGGGCCGCGACGTGAAGAACCATCGGCGTGAGCTCGCCGGCGATCTTGAACATGTTGGGCAGCATCAGCAGGAGACCCTGCGAGGCGGTGAACGTCGTCGACAGCGCACCCGCCTGCAACGCCCCGTGCACAGTGCCGGCGGCACCACCCTCACTCTGCAGCTGGACGACCTCGGGCACCGCACCCCACAGGTTCGGGCGGCCCTTCGCCGCCCACGCATCGGCCAGCTCCCCCATAGCCGACGCCGGGGTGATCGGATAGATCGCGATCACCTCGCTCGCCAGGTAGGCCACCAACGCGGCGGCCTCGTTCCCATCGATCGTCTTCTGACCCATACATCCCAGACTCAGGCGTCCGGAGGCGGATCGAGGAGGGACTTCCTTCCCGTCCCCGAAGGCGGAAGTCACCAGTATCCGACTCCCGACGACGTTACCGATCCAGAAACAGCCGTAGTCTGCTGGTGAACCGGACGCGGAAGCATTGCGGGTCCGGCCGAGGAGACACGACGTCCCTCCGCCGCYGGGCGGAGCGCGCGACCGGGAGCGAGGATGCGGTGAAGGCCGTGGCGATCGCCAGCTACAAGGGCGGGGTAGGCAAGACCACGCTCACCGCAAACATCGGCGCCGCGATCGCCCGGCTGGGGAGACGGGTACTGATGATCGACCTGGACCCGCAGGCGAACCTGACCTTCTCCTTTTACCGACCCGAGACCTGGCGGACGGACCTCGCCGACCACCGGAGAACCGTCAAGGCGTGGTTCGAGTCGTGGCGGCCGGAGACCACCCCACCGCCCCTCGCGGGGTACGTGACCACACCATCGGTCGTCAACGCCGCCGTCGCCGCGGGCGGCGGCACGTTGGACCTGCTCGCGTCGCACCTCTCACTCGGCGACATCGAGATGGACCTCACCGCCAGGCTGGGCGGGGCGCRGGCCCACCGGTCCACCAGGTACTACTTCGACGTCTACCAGCGGCTGGCCACCGGGCTGGCGTCCTTCTCCACGTACGACTACGACCTTGTGCTCATCGACTGCCCGCCGAACTTCGGAGTCATCACCCGGGCCGCGATCGCAGCCTGCGACCACCTGCTCATCCCGGCCCGGCCGGACAACCTGTCGACGCTGGGCATCGAACATCTGATGAGCAGACTGGGCCGGTTCGTCTGGGAGTACAACAGGGTCGCGGGGTTGCAGTCCGGGATGCATCCGGCCGTGAAACGACTCGAACCGCGGGTGCTCGGTGTTGTTCTCATGATGGTCCAGTACTACGGCGGTCGGCCGACCAGCTTCCTGCGGCCCTACATCCACCAGGCATCTGGTCTCGGACTCCCGGTGTTCGAGTCGATGCTCCGCGTGAGTAACCGGAGCTTCGCTGGAGCGGCTGGAACCCAACTGCCGGCKGTGCTGTCCGCGGATCTCCCGCCCGAGGTGGCCCGGGAGCTGATCAGCCTGGTCGAGGAGTTCCTCCGACGGGTCGGGGCGGCCAGCCGCATGGCGGGCCCGTCGCATAGGCCCGTCGCGTAGGCGAGGCCCAGAGGCCCCGGCGTCCGGCCAGTCATGATCGACATCCCCCGGGGTGCACCTCAAGTAATGATCATACTGCTTCTCGTTCTCGTCGAAGCGGGCCAGAACTCGCAAGTCGGGACTTGATCGTCTGATGGTCGGGGGTAGCGACAAGCACCCCCTTGGAGCGTGTAGCATCGCAGTCGTTCGCGGGTGAGACATCCGCGAACCACCTGTCCGGGTGGCGGAATGGCAGACGCGCTAGCTTGAGGTGCTAGTGCCCTTTAACGGGCGTGGGGGTTCAAGTCCCCCCTCGGACACTCTCGTTCGTACATGATCCCTTGAGGCTTGGCCTCGGCGATCACTCGGTGGGCTCCTGGTTCGTAGGTGAGTTGCAGGCCGAGTTGGGTGTAGATCTCGGCTTTATCGGCCGGGTCGGCTTCGGTGAGAACGGCGACGATGTCGCCCACGGCGGTGACCATGTCGTGGATCTCCTGTTCGGTCATGGGGGCTGCGCCGTCCGGGTCGAGGCCGGCGCGGGCGGCGTGGGCGTTGATGTGGTTCGCGGCCTGCGTCTGGGTCCAGCCGCGGGCGTGGCGATGGGCGGCGCGGGGGCGGTAGTGGTAGCGGCGGGCGAACTCGATCGCGATCTCGTCGTGACTCATCCCGACCGCGCGCATCCGCGCCCGCAACTCGTCCTGCTCTACCCGCTGGCTTGGCTTGGCCGTCACGACGGGCTAGATCCCCTCGGAAATCCGGTGGTCGATCTTCCGGTGGTTCCTGACTGGAACCATTCTCACGGTAGTCCTTCTGTCACGGACCGAGCGGTACGGGATGACGTCGGTCCTCGGCCGACCTGTTGTTCAGCTTGTCGCTGTTGTGCACTCGCAGTGCCTGGCGTGGCGTCCGAGACATCCACGTAGCTGATCTTCGGCGAACTTCACCGTCTCCATCAAATCGCCGTACAGCGATTCCGGGATGCTTCCGGCATCGAGCCCGGCGGCGCGGAAGACATCGGCCAGGGTTTGGCGCTGCGTCGTCGTCATCGACTCCCGGAGGCGGTGCGCGAGCGTGTCGCGGGCCGTGTACGCGTCCTTGAACGCACCTGCGATCAGCGCCCGGCGTAGTACGTCGATGCGCGGATGGTCGTGGCCGTCGGCGAGGTCGAGCGCGATCATGCCTGCTCGGGCACGGAAGACCATGGTCGAGAGGTCGGGCTGCCGCATCAGGGTGAGCGCGGTGGCGAGGAGCGGGGCGATCTGCGGGCCGGTGTCGGCGCCAGCCTGTCGCAGACAGTGCACCCGCAGGATTGTTTGGATCGCCTGTTCCCACGGTTCGGGGGTGGCGCTCTGGTCGACCAGCGCTGCTGCCTGCTCGGTGTGCCCGGCCTGGGCGAGTGCCAGGACGGTCGCCTGTCGGCCGTCGAGCAGTCGGCGGCCGACTCCGCGGTGGGCCGCGGYTTGTTCGGCGGCTTCGTGCCAGCGCCCGGCCCGTGCCAGTGCCCGGACTCCGTCCGCCAGGAGCGCCGTCCAGGTCAGGGTGCGCATGGTCCGATGGTCGTCGGAGGCGCAGGTGACGTTGTGGAGACTGACGGACCGTCCGTCGATCAGTGCGCTGGTCTGCGTGCGCGCGGCCTCGTGCAGGGCCTGGAGGATCGCGTGAGCGCGGTTGCCGTCACCATCGCGGATCAGTTGGCGCGGGAGGTTGAGCACCGGTTGGAGGGCGAGTTCGGCGGCTGAGGCGGGCAGGGGCCGCGCCTGATCGAACAGCGTGTGTTGGCGCCAGCACAGGTCTTGGGCGAGGTCTGGTTGTCCGCAGTCGGAGGCGATCAGCGCCGCCTTGTTGCAGACTTCGGCCGCTCGGAGGAGCGGGAGACCGTCCGATGTCCGTGCGRCCAGGTCGTGCAGCTGTCTGACTCGGTCTTCGAGGGGGAGGCCGGGTGGTCGGGGGCGTTGGACCAGCGGGAACCAGGCGAGCAGGTTCTCGTCGGCCGGGTCTGTTCCGACGTTCGTCATGCCGGTTCCCGATCGTGCGGCTGGTGATCGGAGGCGGGGTCGTGCCCGAACACGACGGTCTTGGCGGTGTGCGCGAGGACGGCTTGCGCCGTGTGGGGAAGGCCGTGCCGGTTCCAGGCGAAGATGATGTGGTGGGCGAGGACGGCGCGTAGGCCGCGGCGTAGCCGGCCGTCGGTGGCCAGGGCGGCCAGTTCGGTGCCGGCGGCGGCGAAGTCGCTGGTCCAATCGGTGAAGGCCGGCGRCAGGGTGTCCTTGGCCAGGCTGTCGGTGTCGATGCTCATCAGGCGCCGCAGGCCGTCACGCAGGGTGCGGAGCCTGTCGTCGGGGGTGCGCTCAGGTGGTTGCCGGTGCTCGGCGACTCGCGCCCACACGTCTCCTTCCTCGTACCAGTCGAGCCCGGCGGCGCGTAGCAGGTGCGAGCACAGCAGGACCGACAGTTCACGGCGGCGCCGGTCGGCCGGTTTGTGGCTGGTGCTGTTCAGGTAGGTGAGCAGGTGTCGGCTGTCGAGGTGGAAGAGCCGGTGGGCGGTGTCCATGCCTTCGGCGCCGCCGAAGGCATGGCTTTCTGGTTCGTAGAGGGTGGACGTGGCGTCCTCGATGCGGCGTGTCTCCCGGAGATCGGCGAGACGGGTGTGGATGTACGCCTTGGCCTCTCCTGTCGTCTGGCGGGGCAGGTAGCGGATGCGCCAGCAGGGCGCCTTGCGTACGAAGAACCAGGAGGTGATGAGCCCGTCGGTCTCGGCGGTGTCCAGCAGAGGGGCGAGGTGGTCCACGGCGGTGCCCTCGGCGTTCGCCCAGTCGGGGAAGGTGACGTTGACCTGGTGCCAGGTGCGGGTGTCCATGTCGGCTCCTGATCAGGCCAGCAGGAGGAAGGCGTCCCAGCCCGACGTCGGGGCGGCGCCGGTGCCGGCGGTGTGCAGGGCGAGGGCGGCGCCGGCGGCGCCGTCGAGAAGTTCGGGGTCGCGCACGGTTGTGCCCATCTGTGCGATCAGCCTGGCTGACAGGCCGGGGAGTTCGGCGGTGAGCTGGGGATGGTGGGAGTCGGCCGCCATGCGCCAGGCGGACTGGAGTAGCCCGGCGGTGCCGTGACACAGGCCGATCTCGGTGAGCTGGTCGAGTTGCGCCTCATCGCGAAGTGCCGCGAGGAGCGCGTTCTCGGCGGCTTGCTGGCGTGCGGTGTCGCGCAGGGCCATGCCGGCGAGCTGTTGGGCGCGGGCGGTGCCGCTGACGCCGTAACACCAGGAGGGGCGGGGCCGCAGGGTTGCGGCGACCTTGCCTTCACGGACCTGGCGGAGGGTGATGAATCCGGGCCACCAGGGGCCGGTGTCGCCGTGCTGGCACCAGCGGTCGGTCCAGGCGCAGATCCGTGCGATCGCGTCGTCGGCGCCACGGACCGGCAGGCCGCGCAGGTGGGCCAGGGCAAGCAGGGCGAGGACGGCGCTGATGCCGTGCGCGAGGCCGACGTTGCCGTGTCCTTGGGGGAATTCGGGGCTGGGTTCGCCGTTGGGTGCAGAGTCCGTCCACCAGGGTGGGAGGTCGTCTCTTCCGGCCAGTGGTTCGGTCAGTCTGACCAGGTACGACAGCAGTTCGCCGGTGATCGGGTGATCGGGGTGGCGGCGCAGGTGGTAGACGCCGAGTCCGGTCAGGCCCCGGATCAGGTCGAACTCCTTCATCGCGGGCCGCCGGCTCTGTTCGATGCGTGTGWGGGCCGCGGCGAGTCGGGTGCGGGTCATGGCGACGACGGCCTGATCCAGATGGGCGAGGGCACGGTGGTACCGGCCTGATGGTCCGGCTGCGGTGTGCAGGGTGAAGGCCAGGGCCGGAGCGCCCAGGTACAGGCCCGCGTTGGCCGCCGCGGTCAGGGCGTCGGACGCGGCGGCGGACAGCCAGGCGTGCACGGTGCTCCAGTCGCCGTACCCGGAGCGGGCACGTTCGATGTGCAGCAGGGCRATGCCCGCCGCGCCGCCGGCGAGCGACTGCGGCCACGCCCTTCCCCCGGTCGGTCGGTGGGCGGCCCAGGCGGTGTGCGGGTCGGCTAGTGCTTCGGCAACAGTGTTCGCGGCGGCGAGCGCGTCCGGATCGGAGCTGGTCATGATGGGTTCCTCGTGCGCGCGGTCCAGCTCAGTGCGGCGGCGCGAGCCAGGTGCAGGCAGGCGCGTTCCCCGGCCAGGCTGACTCCGGCCATGCGGACATGGTGGAGATGCAGAAGATCAGGCAGCAGGGAGGTGGGGGCCTCCGCGCGGGTTTCCTGGAGGACGTGTCGGTAGGCGGTGAGTGCCTCGCGCCGGTGCGCCCAGCAGGAGAGGACGTGCTCGCCTCCGGGCTGTGCGGCCAGCGCGCGTGGGTCGGCCGGGTTCGCCAGGGCGACGGTCTGCTGGTACAGCGCGCGGGCTGGGGCGGACGGCTCCGTCCGGGTGTGGCTGATGAGCCAGCTCGTCGCCTCGGCGGTGTCGCCGATCAGGCCGGTCACGATGGCGAGCATGCTGGCGGCGGTCAGCGCGCGACGGTCGGGCCCGCTCTTCTCCCTGGAGGCGGCGAGCTGGGCGAGGGCCGCCGCTGAGTCGGCGGCGAAGTACGCCTCCGCGGCGTCCATCGCGGCGGTGCCCCCGAAGCGTGAGGTCTCGGGGAAGTAGGTGTCCCACTGCGCGCGGGAGATCAGGCCGGCGCGGCGGAGCCGCTGGGTCCAGGCACCGATCCGGTCGGCGGTCGGCGCCACACCGTCGGCGGTGACCGCGAGCCGCAGGCGCAGATGGTCGTCGGGGTCGTGGTAGCGCAGGAACCACCAGCGCGCCTCGCCCGCGGCCTGCTGCCCGTTCAGCTCGTGGACGAGGTGCGGCAGATGGCGGGTGAGGATGTCGTCCTGGCAACCGAGGCCGGCGTAGATCTTGACTGAGAACCGTGCGTCGCAGCCCGGAAGATGCCCATGATCGCGGCCAACGACCTGCGCCCGGCTGAACCAGCCCGGTGTCGCCGCCGGCGCGGCGACCGCTGCCAGGGGGACGACGATCTCGTGGGCATGCCCGCTGACCCAGCCGGCCGCGTCGGTGTCGGGGGCGGCGCGCAGCAGCGCGGCGCCGGAGCGGTCGAGGTGGGAGCGCAGCAGTACCCGGTGGGCCGGCTCAGACAGGTCCAGTCCGATGCGCTGGTCACCGTCGCCGAGGTAGACCGCCGAGGGGAGGTTGACCTGCTCCCGCCAGCTGGCCAGGGCACGGTCCCACTCCGTCCAGCCGGCCGCGGAGCCGGGCAGGTCCGCGGTCCCCAGCAGCCAGCGCGCTGGTGAGAGGACTGTTCGTCCATGCCGCAGCGCCGGCAGGAACGGTAGCTGGGCCGCGACCCCCCAGTCGAAGGGGGCGCAGGGAACGCTCAGCGCGGCCGGCGCCTCGGCGAGGAAACGCGCCAGCGGATGCGCGCGTCGCACCGGCTCCACCGCGTTGAGCGCCACCGGTTCCACCAGTTGGCGGCGGGAGAGCGAGAGCAGATAGATCCGGTGCACATCGGCCGTCACCACGATGTCGTCCAGAGGCAGCGAGTCCCCGTCCTCGCTGTCGTCGTACTCGCCGAGGGAGAGCCGGTGCGCCATGATCTGGGGGGCGCGTCCCACCGTGTCGGTGTTCGTGTAGCGAGCGGGCGCGGAGATCTGCACGCTCAGCGCGTCGCGGCTCGCGGTGGGAAGACCCGCGTACAGCGCGCGCATCCGYGCACTGTCCTTCGCGTCGAAGAGGTCGAGGAGTCGTCCGGTCGTGGTGCCGGCTCTGCGTGACACCCCGACGACCRCGAGGGTGAACGCGCCATCGTCGAGCGAGCGGGTGCTCGTGGCGTGGACGCGCAGGGTGAGTTCCGTGGTGGGCTGAACGTGGGCGTCCTGGTCGACGACCGTAAGGTCGCTGATCATCCTGTCGTCGAGGACGATCTCCCGTTCGCGGCGCAGCGCGGCGTTCTGCGCCAACGCCAACAGCTTCGCGTCCCGATCGGTGAACGTCACGCCCGCGGGTGCGGGACTGCCGGCGTAGCCGGCGGGATAACCCAGTCCGATCTCGGGGTCGACCGCGTCGAAAACGGGAACCAGAGCGCACGGCCCGTACCGTTCGAGGAACCGGCCATGCCAGGCGTCCCAGCCGGAGCTGAGCGTCGAGCGCCGCGCCAGGCGCACCAGCACGCCCGCCGCCGCTGCGGCCTCGACCGCGACCGCGCGGGGCACAGCCAGCGCCCAGTCCATCCGCAGATCAACCCGGAGTGCCGGCTCCGCCGAAGGGTGGACCTCAGCCATGTCCTCGCCGAGGCGCTCGCGGCTGCTGCGCGCGACGGTCCAACTCGACGCGCTGTCGTGGCTCCGCAGCCCATCGACAATCCCGTTCAGGCGTTCGGCGACCCAGGCCGCCTCGACGGTGACCGGCCCGCCATTTAGGGTCGTCTGGAGCACACCCACGACATGACGGAGAGGATCGCTCGCCGTCATCGGAGGCCGCAGGTTCGTGAGCAGGAACCGCTGCGCCACCAGATCGGCCAGAAGTCTGTCGACGACGTCGGCAGGGACCGGAGCGAACTCGGACGCGAGCCTGGCCGCGAGGTCGGAGAACCGCACCGAGCGGCGGCCGATACCCATCGCGGCGCGGACCGGTGCGTGCGCCCGCACCTGCACGCGCGTAGGAACACCGTCGGTGCCTCCTGCGGCACGGTGCTCCAGCACCAGATGGCCGTCCCGCTCGAACACGAGGTTGTTCGCCACCACATCCAGCCGCGCTCGGACGACCGGATCGGCTTCCAACCGGTCGACCACCGCGCAGAGCCAGCYAGCCTCGACCCGCGCGACGGCACGGTGCGCCACGCMTGCGCGCACCGAGGCGTGGTCAGCGACACGCACCGGCGCGACCCCCGCGAACAGGYCGAACGGCGTCGCCCGTCCCGACGCGCGAAGCCGGTAACGCATCACCGACAGCACTGCCCGCCGCACCCCGGCCTGGGGCACTTGGCGTCCGTCGCGGATCTCCCGAACGCGGCGAGCGAGCACAGGGCTGGCCTGCTCCAGCGCCATCTCGAAGGCGCGATTCTGCATCACCTCCCGTAACCAGAGGCGCCAGGACTCTGGTGTGGCCGCCGGTCCGACCAGGTCGGGCCATCGCTCGGCCACGTCCACGGGCGGGTTCACCGCGGCACGCACCACCAGGGAGTCGAGATGCTGATACACCAGCCGCTCCGTAGTCGGGCGGCGTCCGTCCGGCCGCCGAGGCCGGCCGTACGGACGCCGCGTTCTCAGGTCGTCGGGGCGCTGGTTACGGGCAGGTGGTCGAGCAGGCCGTCTCGCACGTCGTGCCGCAGCCGTCGTCGGTCATCCGGATGAGCCGGTCAGCGGCCGGTCCGGACTCGACGATCGAGATGTCCAGGTCCCATGTGGTGAAGTCCTCCTCCTGGTCTCGTCCCGCCTGCGGGGGCACGGCCAACACCGGGTCATCGAGCTGGATGGACATGAAGACCTCCTGGGTTGTGATGGTGGTGGTGCATTCCGGCTCCCGAGCATCCGTTCGGGAGCGCGGAAACTCAGGGCCAGCGGACAGCGAYAGCGCCGTGCCGTTTCGGCACCAGCCCCACGGACGGCGCCGGCGTCCCCGCGGCCTTCGGGACGTATCGGATGTGGGCGGCACCGGAACGGCGGTGATCGCTGGCCCACCGGCGGAGCAGTTCCACGTAGTGCTCGGCGACGCGATCGGCGTCGGGACCGTGCGCGACGACGCCGCTCTCGAATCCGCCGGTCTTCTCGTTCGGGCGCTTGGTGCGGTAGGCGAAACTGCCACCGCTGACCAGCGTGGGCACACCTCTGGCGGCCGAGGGCGCGAAGCGGCCGTTCTGGACCTGCGTCTCGTCCACATGCAGGTGCGCGACCTGGGCCAGATTCGTGACGAGGAAGAACTCCAACTCGTCAGGAAGATCGAAGGCCGCTCCGGACCAGCGTTCCAGCCTCGGCGTGGCCAGCGCGTCGCGCAGCCCCTCGACGTCGAACTCCTGGGACGGGTCGTCGACCCGAAGCACGACCTCGTCGGTAATAGGGACGAGCCTTTC
The DNA here is from genome assembly GCF_001983015.1 of Frankia sp. CcI156. NCBI lineage: Bacteria > Bacillati > Actinomycetota > Actinomycetes > Frankiales > Frankiaceae > Frankia > Frankia sp. CcI156. The sequence goes on along the minus strand of NZ_MOMD01000032.1, from coordinate 12,534 downwards.
GCGGAACGTCCCGATGCCCTGCATCGGGACGAATCCGCACAGGCGATAGCTGCGGCTGACCAGACCGACGTCACCGTCCTCGTCGACCCGGTCGAACGCGATCGACCGGGTCAGCCCTCGTAGCCGGAGCGGCACAACGAGCCTGCCGCCGTTCGTGAGCTGCTCCTGCCAGGCTGGTGGGATGTCCCAGGCCCCTGCGGTCACGATAATCCGGTCGTAGGGTGCTTTTTCGGGTACGCCGGCCTCGGCGTCGGCCGCCACGACTTCAACATTTCGATAGCCGGCCGCGTCCAGACAGGCGCGGGCCCGGCTCACGATCTCCTGGTCGATGTCGACGGACGTCACCGAGCCTCCGTCGCCGACCATCTCCTGGATGAGGGCGGCGTTGTAGCCGCCCGAGCCAACCTCCAGGACACGCATTCCCGGTTCAAGTTCGGCCTGCTCCAACATGACCGCCTGAATGTGCGCGGCGGACAGCGAGCTGAGCGCCGCACCATTCCCATCGCGTTTAATCACAAGTGCTTTGTTTGCGGCGTAGACCGCCTCCAGCGGTTCGTCGGGTGCGAAAAGGTGCCGAGGCACCCTGCCCACAGCCGCAGCCACCTGCCCAGTCTTGATCGCGTCCCCCGTGGTGCGAAGCTCGTCCACCATCGCGGCACGCAACGTGGCCGCACTGTCGGTGGCGCTCGAATCTTGGACTGAAGTCATTTTTCGACACCTTAATGAGACGGGAAATGGCAGTCTAGGTCGCTCCTCTGACCCAGAATATGGAAGTGGCGATGAGCTAGGTGAAGGGAATGCTCCGATGATGTGTCGGCGGCAATGTCGAGTACGGCCGGGTGAGTACGACGCGACTGCGCCCCTGTCCAGCGCCAGCTCTTCCAGACGCCGACTCTCACGAATGGTTCGATCGGGAAGATGTACCGCGCCGGGGAAGATGCGGCTGGCCCCGGCCGMACCGGCGGATCTGGTCGGCCATCCGCTTCGCGGCCACGGCCACGCTGGGTCCGTAGGTAGTGCAGGTGATGTGCTCGAAGCCGGTACCGGCCCCATCGACCCGACGCGGCTCCCCGGTCGGCCAGGGCTGGCCGTCGGCGAACGCCGGTCGCCCCAGCGCTGGGGGGGAACGGCGAGACGCGCGCACGCGGACCGGGCGCGAACGCGACACAAGGACATGATCATCTCGCTTCCCTCGGGTGGTACGGCCCGCRCACCGATCAAGATCGGTGGATGCCGCGTATGGCGCCACACCACGATGGCTGGAGCCCGGGGGGCAAGTCATTCCCACCACGACGAAGCTTCTCTTCGGCTCCCGAGAGACACCTGACCTGCGCAGACAGTGGTGTCAGGGTGCATCTATCCGGCGCGATCATGCCGATTCGTTCGGCAGGCCCGCCGGCCTCGGCCTCGATCACCTGTCTGGGACCACGGCGACCTGAACCTGCTACCGCGTTCCGACGGCGTCTGGTCCGGCTCCACCGACGATGCGGCTCCTTCGCGCGACCCGCGGCGCCTCTCTCCCGGCTGATCCTGAGCGGACGGCTGTCGGTGACAGACGGCTACGGACTCGGCCGGCAGCGGGAGGCTGCGGCCTCCGAAGCTGATCGACTGCCGGTGTCTGCCGCGTCAGGGCAGGCACGCGCTGCCCTCGGCTGCGGCGGCTGGGTGTGCGCTTGCGCCTTGGTCTGGCGACATGTGCCGGGCGGCTACGGCGTTGGGCCAGGGGCTCCGCCGACCCGCGTCCGGACTGGCGGCAGGTCGCCTCTCCTTCGCAGTGTCCGCGACATCGACGATCACACGGAAGCGCCGGCCGCACAGGAAAGTCCTTTTGAGACGATTGCGCCATGCGCCTGCTGATCCTGGGAGGAACCTGGTTCGTCGGCCGTGTCCTGGCTGAGGACGCGGTGGGCCGTGGCTGGGCGGTCACGACGTTCAACCGGGGTAGGTCCGGACCGGATGTCGCAGGGGTCCACCCGTTGCGCGGCGACCGAACCGACGTCCAGGATCTTGAACGCCTCGCGGCGGCGGGGCCGTGGGATGCCGTGGTGGACGTCGGCGGAGCGGAGCCCCGCTCGGTCGGCCTGGCCGCTCAGGTTCTGGGCGCGCAGGCCGGTCGGTACGTGTTCGTGTCGACCGTCTCGGTGTATCGCGACTGGCCCGCGTCCCCGGTCGACGAATCCTCACCTCTACATCCGGGAAACCCCGATCTTGTGGTGGAAGATCCTCGCTGGGACGCGGTGCGGTACGGCCSCCACAAGGCCGGGTGTGAGGCCGCGGTCCGGCGGAGCGTTTCCCCGGATCGGCTGCTCATGGTGCGGCCGGGGGTGGTTCTCGGCCCGTACGAGTACGTCGGACGGTTGCCGTGGTGGCTTCGGCGGATGGCGCGCGGCGGGCGGGTGCTGGCCCCCGCACCCGCCGACAGGCCGATCCAGCCTGTGGACGTGCGTGACCTCGCGTCGTTCMTGCTCGACCTGATCGGGCGGTCGGCCAGCGGCATCTTCAACGTCGCGGCGCCCACCGGCCACGCGACCTACGGCCGGATGCTGGACGCGTGCGCTGCGGCGACGCGGGACGTCCGAGGCGCAGATGAGATCGAGGTTGTCTGGGCGGAACCCGATTGGTTGGTCGAACAGGGGGTGCGTCAGTGGACGGAGATCCCGCTGTGGCGGGTGCAGCCAGGGACATGGCGCCTGGATGCGACCCGCGCGGCGGCGGCGGGCCTGCGTTGCCGGCCGATCGAGAAGACGGTCCTGGCCACGTGGGCGTGGCTGGCGGCCGGTGGCGCTCCGGTCCGGCATGAACGTCAGGACGAGCACGGTTTCGACCCCGACAGAGAGCGCCGCCTCGTCGACCTGTGGGAGTGCCGGTCACAGGCCGCCTCCGGCGAGAAGGGCCTGGTGTGAGGTGCCCGGGGGCAGCATGGCGGTGGCCGACTCGCGCACGAAGTGTTCGATCTGGTCGTCAAGGTCCTCGGCTTCGGCAGATCCGCGGTAACGCGGCTGGCTCAGCGACCGGCGCAGCCGGTGGAGCCGCCCCGTCAGGCGCCCCGTGCGCTGCTCGGACGGCAACGCGAGGACGGGGACGAGGGCATCGTGCGCGCTGTCGAGATCGCCGCCCAGTGTTCGGGCGACGACCAGATCGATCCGGGCGCCGTGCTCACCTGGTGTCCACCGGTCGGCGATCGGTATCGCGGTGAACAAGTCGATCGCCTGGGACGCCGCGTGCGCAGCCTGGTCGAGTTGGCTGAGCGCGAGATGGGTGGCGGCGGCGCTGAGGAGCCGGCGTTCCTCGCCGAACGAGAACTCGCCGCCCACACTGTCGAGAAGGTCGTCTGAGGCGTCCGCCTCGGCGGCGCGCTGGGCGGCGACCAAGGCGGTCATCGCCTCGTCCGCGGCACCGATCATCGCGTAGGAGCGGGCCTGCACGGCGTGCAGGCGAACCGTTCCGGACCCCGCTCTGGCGTGGTCGAGGCCCGTGGCCGTCAGCCGTATCCCTTCTCTGGGCCGGTCCGACCAGAAGGCGATGGTGGCCTGGACAGCGCGGGCCCATGAGCGCAGCCCGTCATCGTCGACGATCTGCCCATACRCCCACGCCGCACGGGCGTTCTCGACTCCCGMGTCAGGGAACCCGAGGTCGARACTGACGATGCCGAGCAGGCCGCAGACCTGCCCGGCGAAGACGTAGAGCTCATTGAGCTGCCGTGGGCGTTTCGTCTGTTCCAGCAGTGCGTACACGGTGTTCCGGGTCTTGGCCAGTTCGGTGAACATCTGGAAGGGCGGGGTGGTGTTGTAGGTGTGCGCGAGCCGGCGCACATCGTCGGCGAGCTGTTCCACCGAACTCTCGTCGAGGCTTCCGGCCGCCGCGAACATCGCATGCTCCCCTGACTCCTTGGCAGCCGACATGACACGCTCCATTTCCACCGGTACGTACGGTATTGATAGGTGCTCGATCCCGTCAGGCCGTACCGTTCTCGCAGGCGGGCCGGAAAGCTTCACGGGGCCACGATGGCTAGGCGTCAGAGGTATTCGAGGGGATATGGGCTGAAACTGGCCGGTCTGGCTGAGGATGAGGTGGTCCGCGGGGGTGAGCTGTTCTCGGTCGTCGAGGTCGACAAGGTTCTGGACGCTGGTGTCGTAGACCTCGGCGAGCAGGGCGAGGAGCTGGGGGGTCGGTCGGCGGCGGTTGTTCGGCAGCGGCCAGTTCTCCAGTTCCGACAGCTTCGGCGCGGTCATGGGTGCGGCGCCGTCCGGGTCGAGGCCGGTGCGGGTGGCATGGGTGTTGATGTGGTTCGCGGCCTGTTGCTGGGTCCAGCCGTGCGCGATCCGGTGGGCCGCGCGGGGGCGCAGCTTGTAGCGGCGGGCGAACTCGATGGCGATCTCGTCGTGCGACATGCCCACGGCGCGCATCCGCGCCCGCAGCTCGTCCTGCTCCACCCGCAGACTGTGCCTACTCACGTCGTATCCCCTCCAGACCACCGCGCCGCCCGGTCCGCCGCCCGCTGCACCGGGCAGTCACGCGACCATAATGATCAGCCTTTCGGTTGTGCATGTCATTCCCCCTGCCACGAACATGTTCTTCGGCTGCTGAGAGGCGGCCTKAGCTGCGGAAATGACGTAAGGCGGTGCGATCTGTTCGGTCCCGGGCGGCGCGTCAGTTCGCGGTGGCAGGCGGCGGATACGGACACGCACGAGCTCGCCATCGCTGGCGCCAGGTCACGGGGTGCGGTTCGCGGTGATGTCGCGGTGTGCGGGACGTTTATCGGGCGGCTCGACGCTCGTGGATGCAACTGCCCGGTCGGTGCTCAGCGCCGCGGTAGCGCACGTGGAAGATCATGGCGGCGATGTCGACCTGGTTGCGGGCCTCCTCGGTGCTCAGACCGAACTGTGCCGCCTGGTCGTAGGCGTCCAGCGCCGAGCACAGGTCGGCCCATTCTGGTGCCGTCGGGGCGGCAGACGGGTCGAAGGTGGTGAGCAGGTCCGCCAGCCGCGCTGGCGGGAGCATCTCGCGCATCCTGGCGAGCAGCACGATCGGGCGGAGTGCGGGTGGGACAGTGCGGGGGCGAGGTGACATGCGGGCCGTTTCGTCATCGCGGGTCTGCGGTCGCGCGGACGCCTCGCCGGAGGAGGCCGAGGGGGCTGATCGCAAGKGGCAATCCGCTGAGATTGGATTCCTGTTGGGTGCAGGTTGAGTGGCGGCRTGCCGCTGTGTCCTGGCTATTGTCTGTCCGGCTGCCGGGAGCGCCGGTGGACCTTCAGGCGCGCGACGGGGGTGTCACGCGCGGTCGTCCGACTCTGGAGAGGGCTGTGTCTGGGCGTTGCGGGCGGCAGCGACCGCGCGGGTGAGGGTCGCGGCGAGGGTGTCGGCTTCGTCGAGGGTGAAGGCTTCGCTGTCGGGGTCCTCTTCTCCGGCGCCGAGGGAGATCATCGGTTGGTAGGTGGTCGTCGCGGTGACGTACTGCTCGATCGAGACCTGGATCGCTGTCTGGTCGCGGACCCCGGGGATGGGTGGCAGGTCGATCACGGTGAACTCGGAGACGTGGTAGTCGCCGGGGCCCGCGGGCATGACGTCGAGGTGGCCGGCGGGCTGCTCGCACCASGAGGGGCAGGAGCTGGTAGCAGGGTCAGGCATGGCGTTCGCCTCTCGGTTCAGGTGGCTGGGACGTGCTGGCCGGAGCCCGTGGGCGTGGGGCGTGCCGGGTGGGTGTCGAGGGTGCGTAGGCCGTCGCGGACCCGGTGCAGCAGGTCGAGGTCGAAGACGTCCGGGGCGGTCGGGGTCGCGGCGTGGGCGGCGAAGCGTTCGCGTCGCGGCAGGCCGTCGGTCGGGGCGGTCGGAATGCGGTGAGGACGAGGGGTGTGGTGGGGTAGAGCGGCCCAAACGACCTTGCCTCGCTCCTGGTGGCTGCCGTCGGGGGTGTGGACCCGGGCCTGGTAGTAGCCGGTGCGCGGGGTCAGAGCGGTGATCAGGTGTAGGCCGCGGCCGTCCTCGGCGTCGGGGCTGGTGGCCCTGCGGGTTGGGTGGCCTGGTCCTCCGTCCCAGACTTCGACGATCACATGGTGGTCGCTGTAGGTCAGGCGCATCGCGATCTGGGACGTCAGGTCATCATCGCCGCGMAGGCTGGAGGCGAGCGCGTTGGTGACCAGTTCCGAGGTCAGCAGGGTGATCGTGTCGATCACATGGTCAAGATCCCACTGGTGGAGTTGCCCGGTGACGTCGCGGCGGGCGGCGCTGGCGGACTGGGGTCTGGTCGGGTAGCTCCAGACGCGGTGCGGGAGCAGGTGAACGGCCGGTTCGGGTGCGCTGGCGGGGGTGGTGGCCACGGCGGTGGTCATGTGGCTCTCCCGGCTGTTCTCGCCGTCGCGTCGAGGGGGCGCGGGCGGGTGGGACGAGATGCGGCCGGCCGCCGCCTGTGGTGGGACGGCCGCGCGACTGGCGCTGGCGGAGGCGGGTGGGGCGTCGTGGACGAGCGTGAGGTTGTTCTCGGCGAGCACCACCACGCGGCACGGCCAGGCGCATCCACACTTCTCGCACACACCGTCGCGTTGGACGTGCCGGTCCAGGAGGCGCACCGCGCTACCGCGCAGCAGCTCGAACGCACGCTCGGGYGGCTGGGCGGTCGCCTTCGGACCGAGAGCGATCAACGGGTCGGTGGATCGGCCGCGAACGRCACGATCCTGACCGGGCGAAGAAGCGGGGGCGGAAACAGGCGGCGCGGGAGGGGCGGACTGTGATCGGCTGCCCGGTGGCCGGCTCAGGCTGATAGCCATGGACGTGCACCTTCGGTCTACGAACGGGTAAGTGATCAGTGGTCAGCGGAGTCGAGCTGCCGTGCCGGTTGGTCGGCCGGGCTGTCGGCGAGGGCAGCGAGGGCGGCGTTCAGCGCCGCACCAGCGCCGCGTCGGCGCAACTCCCGGGTGAGTACGTCAAGAACGGACAGCGCCGCCAGCGGCGGGGCCGGCGGATCGGCCGCCGTCGGGCCGAGCCGGAGGGCGACCGCTGGCAGCGTCAGCGTGGTGATCGCCTGGTCGTAGACGGTGGCCGCCCAGATGGTCAGGACGGCGTGCAGCCAGTCCCGCCACTGGTCGCGGCAGGCGGCCAGCCGGCCGGACAGCCACGCCTCGACGCCTTCGACGAGTTCTGTCCGGACTGGTGTCGGGCAGCCGAGGATCAGCGGGTGCAGATGGCCGAGCAGGGTTCCGGTGTCCACGAGGTCTCCGCCGGGTTCGAGCGCGGGRGACACCAGTGCCGCCCGTGACGATCCGTCGGGATACAGGACGCCGCGTGGGTTGAGGTTCCCGAACGCGATGCCGCCGCGGCTGAGCATTATCGGGTCCAGCTGGGCGGCCAGCCGGCCGAGCCGCGTTGACAGGCTGCCCGCGAGCGCGCGGAGCTCTCCGATCTCGCCTGCTGTCGTGTCGCTAGCGTGGAGGTGGTCCACCGGATGGCTCAACGCTTCGGCGACGACCCGGGGGAGAGCGCGGGTCGTCGCCGCGGTTTCGGACAGTTGCGCGGGTGGATTCCGGTGCAGGTCGCTGAGGTCGTCCATCAGCGCCGTCACGACCCCGGTGAATTCCATCGGCCGGGCCCGGAGCAGGGCGGCCAGCGTGGCGCCGTCCTCCCAGGGGGTGAATATCACCCCCTCCGTACAGGCGATCGGGGGAGCCACCCGCAGGCGGGTGGAGGCCGCCAGCGCCGTGAGCTGCTCGGCTTGGCCGGCGATCGCGGTCGCCGCGTCGGCGCCGGCGTCGGCGAGCACGGTGGCGAGATCACCGTGGTCGCCGCGGACGAGGCGTGACAGCGCCCGGCCTGCCGGGCGGACCGTCGCGCACAGCGCCACCCCGCCGACGCGGACCTGGCGATACACCGCCCCGCCCGCCGTGGTCATCGCCCCGAATGTCACCTCGCTGTGGGGCCACCGCTGGGCGGTCGYGTCGGCGATCCACCCGTCGGTGTGGGACAGCAGATCGCGGACGTCGCCGTCACTCCAGCACGTCGAGCAACCCGAACGCGGACTCACCGGACGCGGCCGACACCGGCGTAGACCGGCAGCCGACCCTCCACCGTCGTCGACCGGCCTCGCTGCCGGTCGTGTTCCCACCCTGGGAGCAGGACCAGTCCGGGGTCGACCAGCGTGCAGTCGTCGAAGAACGACAGCACCTCGGTGCGGTCGCGCAGCTGGAACGGCGCGGTTGTGCGCCGGTACACCTCGGCGGCTTCGGTGACCTGCGGGGACTGGCCGTCGCCGGTGGCGTGGGTCACGACCAGATGACTGCCCGCGGGTAGGGCGTCGCGCAGCTGGGAGACCAGGTGCCGGGGGCCGGTGTCGTCGGGGAAGAAGTGCAGGACCGCGACCAGGAGCAGCGCGACCGGCTGCCCCCGCTCCAGCAGCCGGGACACCTGCGGATGGTCCAGGATCTCGTCCGGCCGGAGCAGATCCGCCTCCACCGCCGTGGCCAGCGGGTTGGGTGCGAGCAGGATCTGGCTGTGTGCGACGGCGCCCGGGTCGCTGTCCACGTAGACGACCTGGGCGTCCGGGGCCAGCTGCTGGGCGACCTCGTGGACGTTGCCCATCGTCGGCATACCCGACCCGATGTCGAGGAAATGCCGGACGCCGACCTCGCCGGCGAGGTAGCGGACCGCCTCGCCCAGGAACAGCCGGTTGACCCGGGCGGTGTCGCGGATCTGCGGCCATGCCTGCTCGACCTGCGCCGCGGCTTCCCGGTCGGCCGGGAAGTTGTGCGCGCCGCCGAGGAAGTAGTCGTAGACCCGTGCGACGTTCGGTCCCTCGGCCCCCACTGYGGTGACGTCATGCGCGTCCGTCACGACTGCCCCCGTGACCAGCGCGCCGTGGTGACGACACGGCTTCTCGGCTGACGCGGCCGGTCCGACCGTGTGACCGGGCCGGGTCTGGTCCCTGTGGGGTGGTCACGATGTGTCGAACAGGCGATCCTCATCATGGGAACGGTCCTCGCTGACGGTAGGCAAAACGGAACCGTTACACCATCGTCCTAGCGGCGTCAGGTGGTCATCCCCCTCACCGCGAAGAAGCCGTTCACCCGTCCCGACCCCACCTGAACTGGGAAAACACCGAGGGCAACGGCCATCTCTTCGCTCGTTGCCAGCCCTTATCTTCCCGGAGTGTGATCGTTTCCCTACGGTGGGGTGTCAGGAGTGAGAAGCTGTTTTAGATCTTGCGTTGGCTACTCTCTGTAGTGACTGGTATGGTCTGGTGGCTGTTCGCGAGCTGGCGGGGAAGGCGCCTCACCATGGTTCGGATCATGGCGAGGCGGATGAATGCCTCGGAGATAGCCGGTCTTCTTTCATAGTCGCGGGCGAGCYGGCGATGGGCGGTGATCCATGAGAAGGTTCGTTCCACTACCCAGCGTTTCGGGAGGGCCTCGAAGCCGCGTTGCCCAGGGTTTTTCCGGACGATGTCGACGCTGGTTCTCATGACCTCACCGGCCCAGTCGACGAAACGCCCGGCGAACCCGCCGTCGGCGAACAGATGACGGCAGTTCCAGTGGTCGAAGTAGTGATCCACCATGATCCGTCTGCCGCCGTCACGGTCCTGGACGCTGGCCGGCAGCACGAGCACGCTCAGCAGCAGCCCGAGCGTGTCCGTGATGAGGAACCGCTTGCGGCCATTGACCTTCTTGCCCGCATCGTAGCCTCGGGTCGCCGCACCGACGGTCTGGGCGCCCTTGACCGACTGCGAGTCGATCACCCCCGCCGTGGGCTGCCGGTCCCTACCCTCGACCKCGCGGGAGATGTCCCGTAGCGCGTCATGAACCCGCGCGATCACGCCCTTGTCATGCCAGCGGGCGAAGAAACCGTAGACCGTCTCCCACGGCGGGAAGTCCCGCGGYAACGACCGCCACGTACATCCCGAGTGCGTCACATACAGAATCGCGTTCACGATCTCCCGGCGGGGATRCGCCTCCTTCCGACCGTCCTTCGACACCGGCGGCAGCAACGGCTCCACCAACGCCCATTCCGCGTCGGACAGATCGGAGGGATACGGGTCAGACCGAGGCATGACCCGACCGTCCGCCATCGATCATCCCAACACGCCAACTCCAGCCAGGCGACCACACTCAGCACACAAGCATCAAGATCCCAAACAGCTACCCAGGACCGCGTCCGTGATCCGGGAGATCGTCTCCTTCGACACCGACGTTCCGTAGATCTCAGCGAAATGTGCGGAAATCTCCCCGGTCGTGAGCCCTTTCGCGTACAGCGACAGCACGATCTCGTCCACACCGGAAAGCCGCCGCTGCCGCTTCTTCACGATCTGCGGGGTGAACGTGCCTTCCCGGTCCCGCGGAACTGAGATCTCAACCTCGCCAACCGCCTCCGAAACGACAGTCTTCGGTCGGCTACCATTCCGAACGTTTACGCTGTCCCGTTCGGGATCGGCACGGTTCTTCTCGTGCCCGAGATGCTCGGTCATCTCTTCCCGCAAAGCCGTTTCCAGCACCGTCTTGGTGAACAGCTTCAACAGGCCGTCCGGCCCGGTCAGCGCCAGCCCACGCGCCTTCGCATCGGCGACCATCGCAGCTGCCGCAGCCTGCTCCGGCGACAGCTGCCGCCCCCGATCACGATCTTCCTTGCTGAGGGTCATATCACCCGATGTCATCACTCACAGTGCCCATCCCGCTGGACCTACGCCCGGCGTGTCGGGCCGGAAACACCGATCTTGAAACAGTCCCGTCCGGCGCGATGTGKGACCATCCGATAAGGAGGCAGCAGCCGATGGCGTCTAAGGCGGCGCGGCCGTAGTGGCCCTCGATGATCGGTTCTGCGGTATTGAGGGCGAGGGTCACGACTGGTTTTATCTTGAGCTTCACTATTGATCAAGGCTGTGACCTGGGTGTTCGCGTCGAGGACGATGTCGTCGACGCGAACACCCGAGATCGTTTCCTGCTGTTCAGCACGGTCCGATCGTTGTGGGAGAGTTTTCTGGGATGTTCCGGCGTGGTCGGCTGTCCGCGTGTCCGGTGGGTGGTTTTCGCTGGTCGCCGAGGGCGTGGGCGAGTTGGCGGCGTAGCCGCTGGTTGTCGTCGGCGAGTTCCCGGTTCCGTTGCAGGGCTGCTTCCAGCCGGGCGAGCAGCGCGGCCTCGGAGGCGCGCTGGCGGGTGGGGACGGGCGGGGATGGTGTCTGCCTGGTGGCGGCGCGGAGGCGTTCGACCTCGGCGCGCAGGTCGGGCTGGGTGTAGAGCCAGGACCGGGAGACGCCGGCTGCGGCTGCCGCGGACCCGAAGGTGACGGGGGCGCCGGCGCGGTCGAGCTCGCGCAGCGCCTGGGTAGCGCGGGCGCGGGCCTGGTCGTGCCGGCGGCGGGCGGCGGCGGTGATGGGGGCGGTGTTGTCAGGACGCATCGGCGACCGTGTCTTTCTGCCTGCTGTCTTCGGTGAGGGCGGTGATGATTTTCTCGAGGTTTCCGGCGACGCGGCGGTTCATCTCGGCCAGGCGCTGCTGGCCGCGGGCTTCGGCGGCGGATATGATGTGCAGGGTCTGCTGGTGCTGCCGGCGGTGTTCGGGTAGGAATTCCGCGGTAGTGAGGAAAGTCGGGCAGGTCAGGCAGGCGTTCGCGTGCGGGYAGTTTTTCTGTACCGGTAGGCCGCAGTAGCCGTTCGGCAGCGCCTGGGTGGCGCGGGAGATCCGCTGTTTCGCCCAGGCCGCCTCGGCCAGGGGCCCGTCCGGGTCGAGTGTCACTTCCTGACCGTGGGCGTTGACTTTGCGGGCTTTTTCCCAGTGGCGGCGCACGGTGGTGTCGTGTAGCCGGGCGTAGTGGGCGGTCATTTCTGGGGAGGTGTGGTCGAGTATTTTCCGGACGACTTCCTGGGGGACGTCTCGGTTTATCAGTCTGGTTCCGAGGGTGTGGCGCCATTGGTGTGGGGTCAGGTGAGCTGGCTGGTTGTGTTCGTCGCGGATGTCGCAGCGGGTCAGCCAGCGGGCGAGTGCGGTGCGGTAGGTGGAGCTGGCGAGTGGTTTCCGGCCGTCCGGGTTGGCTTTCGTCTTGGGAAACAGCGTCGGGGTGGTGTCGGGCCACCGGTCGGTGACGCGGCGCTGCTGCCGGGTGATCTCGGCTTCGAGTTCTTCGTCGATGGGGACCAGCGCCTCCCGTTTCATCTTGTGGTTGAGATAGCGCAGGTAGGGGGCGCCGTCGGTGTCCCGGACGATGCAGTCGACCGGGAGTTGCAGTGCGTCGCCGATGCGTAGGCCAGTGTGGATKAGGATGAGGGTGACGACGCGGCTGGCCGGGTCGTGCCAGCGGGCGAGGTTGTCGGGGTGTTCGACCGTAAGTATTCGGCGATGGCGTGGAGGGGCTGGTTCCGCCGTGTGGCGGTGTCGTGGYTGTGGCGGKARTCGGGCGGAGTGTCCGCGGGATGCTGGTGGGGGGTTGTGGGCTCTTCGTGATACGTCGGGTGTAGTTCCTGATACCGAGGACGCTGGTGATGTGTCCTGGGTGGTGTGTCTGTTCTGTCTGTCACCGATGATGTCACCGAGGTGGCGTACTGGCGTGGGCGTGCCGAGC